>PKZR01000337.1 GCA_003133815.1 Limisphaerales bacterium
CCGCCGCGAAACGGCTGGCCGCCGGGGAATCCGCCGTGGCCGGGTGGCGGACGGAATTCCGCGCCGGATTTCCAGTTTGCGCCAAGCTCGTCGTATTTCTTGCGCTTTTCCGCGTCGGACAAGACCTCGTAGGCCTCGTTGATCTCCTTGAATTTCTCCTCGGACTTTTTCTTGTCCTTGGCGACATCGGGATGATGCTGGCGCGCGAGCTTGCGGAAGGATTTCTTGATCTCGTCGGCGGTCGCGGTGCGCGGCACGCCGAGGCTTTCGTAATAATCTTTGTATTGGACGGGCATTGGATTTTCTTAAATCGTCACATCGGTCAACCGTTGAACCGTCCGACAAAGTAAAACGTGAAACTTGAAATGCAATTCGCGATTTCAGGTTTCACGCGGGACGCGAACCGGTCCGGCGGTTCAATGAATGTTGTTCACGCTCAGATAGCGCGTGTTGCCGAGGCTGCCGCCACGCTGCCAGACTTTGAGGAAAATCCAGTCGCCCTTGGCCTGCTTGCAAATTTTGATGGATTCCTCGGCGCTGCCCACGGTCTGGTGGTTGATTTCCTCGATGACATCGCCTCGATGCAGGCCGGCCTCCGCTGAATTTGAGCCGGTGGTGACATCCGTGACCAGCGCGCCTTTAACAGCATACGGAATCCTCAAATAACGCCGCGCATCACCGTCAACATCCGACACCCCCACGCCGTCAAGCCCATCGGCTTGTGAACTGACCGTTTTCGGTGCGGTCTGGACGGTGTCGTCCTGCACCACCGGCTCCAATTTTTTGCCCAGCGTGATGTCGAGCGTCATTGGCTTTTTGTTGCGGATCAGCTTCAACGTGGCGTTGCTTCCCGGCAGGCAGTCGGAAACGGCCAGTATCAGGTTGTGGGCGTCGGACACATCCTTGCCGTTGAAACTGACTATCACGTCGCCAGACTGGATGCCGGCTTTTTCGGCGGAAGATCCGGGAGTCACGTCATCCACCAGCGCGCCGTTCTGGTCGGGAAGGCTGAAATAATTCGCGAGGCCCGCGTCTACGTCCTGCAAAATAACACCGATGAACGCGCGCGTGACCTTGCCGCCGCTGATGATTCGCTCCATTACATCGCGCGCCATGTTGATGGGAACGGCAAAACCGATGCCTTCGCTGCCTTCGGTGCTGCTCTGGATAGCGGTGTTGATGCCGATGAGCCGGCCTTCCGCATCCACGAGCGCGCCGCCGGAATTGCCCGGGTTGATCGCGGCGTCCGTCTGGATGAAATCCTGGATGCGGCTGCTGCCGGAGCCGTCAAAATCAAAACCGCTCCGTCCCAATGCGCTGATGATGCCCATCGACACCGACGTCGTCTGACCGGCCCGCCTGGCGATGCCAAACGGATTGCCAATGGCCAGCACGATGTCGCCCACTTCCAACTGGTCGCTGTCGCCGAGGGTGATGGCGGGCAAATCCTTCGCGTCAATTTTCAGCACGGCCACGTCGGTCTCGGGGTCGGTGCCGACGACCGTGGCCACGTATTCCTTTTTGTCGTTCGCAATGGCCACCTTGATCTCGGTCATGCCGGCCACGACGTGGTTGGCCGTCAGGATGTAGCCGTTCGGTGCAACAATCACTCCCGATCCAAAGCCCAATTCCTTCTGCGTGCGCACATCCGTGTTATCAGAACCCTGGTCGCCGTAAAATTGCTGGAAAATTGGATCGTTGAAATATGAGAAGCGCCTGATCCGTTCCTGGACGATGCGGGTGGAATAAATGTTCACCACGCTCGGCCCGGCCTTCTTGACGATGGGCGCAAAGCTCGTGGCGGGATTGGCGGCACGGTTGACGGGCGTGGTCTCAACATTGATCACCGGCCCTTCTTCATTGCCCCACGACCTGACATGGAACAGAACAAGCACCGTTATCATGCCCAGCATGGCCGCCCAAATTCCGAAAATTGCCTTTGAAAAACTTTTCATAACTCATCTGGCTCTGGGAAATGGACAATGCAACGCCCCAAATGTTCAATCGCCCCGAGCTTACTTGGCCTGCTGCGCCTGCTGGAGTCTCTGCACATCCTCGGGCTTGAGGAATTCCACATTGGTCCCCTGCACCTTGATGATGTCGCTGGTCAGCGGCTGGATGGGCGTGGGCGCGGGCAATGCCTGCGCCTGCGGATGCTGGATGGAAACAAGCTCCACTTCAAAAATCAAAGTCATGTTCGGCTCAATCCGGCCGCCATAACCCGCAGGCCCGTAGGCAAGGTCCGACGGGATGAACACCTGCCATTTGGAGCCGACCCTCATTAACGTGAGCGCCTCCGTCCAGCCGCGGATGACGTGGTTCACCGGAAACTGTGCGGTGCCGCCGTGCTTTTCCGAACTGTCAAACTCCGTGCCGTTGAGAAATGTGCCGCGATATTTCACCGTCACCGTGTCCGTCGGCGACGGCGTTTCGCCGGTGCCTTCCGTGATGACCTTGTATTGCAACCCGTCCGCCAGCGCCACCACGCCCGGCTGGCTCTTGTTTTGCGCCAGAAACGCCTCGCCCTCCGCCTTGTTCTTCGCCGTCATTTCCGCCCGCATCTGCTGCGCCTTGTTGGCCAGATCCTGTTGAAACCTGGTGATGATGTCGTGCTCTTCCTGCTCCGACATCAGGGTGGGTTTGCCGGACTGCTCGTCGTTGAGGCCGCGCAGCACCATGTTGTTGTCCACGTCCACCCCCTGCTCCTTCCAGCGCGAGGCGAACATCATGCCGATGGCATAGCTCAGGCGCGACTTGTCGTCGGCCAGCCCGTTCGTCACGCTCGTCGCGTCATCCGCAAACAGCGATACCGCCGTCGTCAAAGAAATAACCGTCGTAAGAAATTTTAATTTCATAAATCAAGTATAGAGACAGATTGTGCCGCTTTCCGCTCAAATTGCAATCCGTTTTTCCCCGGCGCACCTCATCCTCATCCTCATCATCGACCTCGTTTAATCAGCAGCACCACCGCGTCTCGAAGAGACGAACCGGGAATAGCCCGGCGTATTAACGCCGGGTATGCCGTGAAAAAACCCGAGTCCCGCAGGGACGACCGAAAACGTCTGCCGTCCCTCGCGGGACTTTGGTGGCCGTGCAAAAGCATCCCGGCATTAAAATGCCGGGCTATTTTCAATCGCTCCTTTGGAACGGATCAATAAATCACTACAAACACCGCCGCCATTGAGTTAATGAGGAAAGCATGAAGTAAGGAAAATCTTTCCGTTCCTTGCTTCCTGTTTTCCTCATTTAATAATTTTGGTAGGAGTCGAGGTGACGAGACTCAAATCAAGTCAGAGACTCCTCACGTCGTCTCCTACTCAATAAACCAGCACCAGCACCGCTGCATCCTGTGCCGACTTCACCACCTCCTCAAACTTCCAGTCAGCCGTGTTCGGCGCTTTCAACTTGGCATCCACATCCGGCACCGACTCCAGGAAGCTCAAGAGCAGGCTGCTCTTGACCTCGTAATTCACATTCTCCGGGAGCGAGCCGCTCATGGCCAAGGCTGTTGAAGCATCCAGTTTTGCGGATACGATGCCGATGACGTTGCCCCGCTCATCCACCAGCGCCCCGCCGGGAAAAGTATGAAGGCAGAATGATGAATGATGAATTAACGCCGTCGTGAGCCGGTTGCCGTTTTGTTTCTACATTCTTCATTCATACTTGGGGAGTCTGTTTGATCCCATATATTTAGGAGTTGGGAGTTAGGAGTTGGTGTTTAGGAGGAAAATGGGGGTTTTTGATGAAAATGACGGTCTTTTCGCCCTGCCACAGCCGTGTCTGGGTGAAAAAACAGGATTTCCAGGCCAGCCACAGCCGTGTCCGGGTGAAAAAAGCGGATTTCTTGCCCAGCCACGGTCGTGTCCGGGCAAAACGACGGTCGAATCGGCCCGCCACGGCCGTGTGCGGGTGAAAAAAGCAAATTTTTTGGCTGGAAACGGCGGTGGGCGGACAATTCCGCCGTCGCGCCGGACGGAAACTGGGGTGGAGGTATGCTTGGTTGGTCGAATGAATGAACGACTTGTTCAAGCGGTTTCATTTGGAAGTGTTTTTAGCCTCGCATGTCCGCAAGCTCGCTGCTTTCCATCCGTTGGGATTCACCAAGCTTTTATTGACCAGCTTTTCAGCCCGTTTTACGAGGCGGAAGAAGGGCAATTATTCAATTCAACGGCACGCCGCGACGAAGGTAGGTGGGGATGTCCAAATCCTCGCCCTTGTGGATGGTCGGCTCGCTTTTGTCGAACCGGCCCTTGGAAATAATCGCCAGCGGCAACTGTTCCTGCCGCATCCGCGAACCGGACTTGCGCGCGCGTCCGCCGGCATTTTTCGCCAGCGTCTGTTCGCGCTGCTGCAAGCTGAATGGATTCGCCTGCGGCATGCACCGCGAAGATGGACGCGCCGCGCCGCGCGGAAATGCCTGTTCTGCCGGTTCACCGGACTGTCCGGCAGCCGGTGATTCTGCGGGAGCAACTGGATTATGTTTTGCGGCGATCACCGTCACGGACAAATGATTTTTCATCTCCGCGTCCACCGCCGCGCCCATGATGATCTGGGCGTGCTCGCAATGGCGTCCGATTTGTTCCATCACGCGGTTGACCTCGGCCATGGTCAAATCCTTGCCGCCCAGCAGGCTCACCAGCACCGCGTCGGATTCTGCCAGCGCGCGGCCTTCGTCGAGCAGCGGATGCGCGAGGAGCTTTTCCACGACCTCGCGCGAGCGTCCCGCGCCCGCCGCCTCGACGCACGCGAACACGCTCTCGGAATGGCGGTTGCGGACGAGCGCGCACAAATCGTCGAAGTGAATTTGGATCAGGCCGGGCCGCGTGAGCAACTGCCAGACGCCGCGAATGCCCTCGACCAGCAATCCGCCGGTGATGCGGAACGTTTCCAGCACGCTCGTGTTTTCGTCAATGAGCTTGAAGGTTTTCTGGCTCGGCAGGCAGATGACGCCGTCGGCGACGGATTTCAAGTGCTCCAGGCTTTGCTGCGCCTGCTGGTGGCGGCGGTTGCCCTCGCACAAAAACGGCAGCGTCACGAACGCCAGCACGAGCGCGCCGGTTTCCTTGGCCGCCCGGGCGAGCACGGGGCTGATGCCGCTGCCCGCGCCGCCGCCGAGACCGGCGATTATCAAAACCACATCCGCGCTTTCGCAGGCGGTTTTGAGCGTGGAAAATTGTTCCTCGGCAATCGCGCGTCCGCGTTCGGGATCGCCGCCCGTGCCGAGGCCGCGCATCAATTTTGTTTCGAGGTGAATTTTCACCGCCGCAGCAGAGGCATCAAGCGACGGCGCATCGGTGTTGACGGCCACAAAACCCGCGCCCGCAAATTCATCGCCGGGCAACGTGTCGAGCAAGCTCACGCCCGCGCCGCCGACGCCGATGATTTTAACCGAACGCGTTTGGTTCGATTCGGGTGCGGCCACTGGAGTTTCAGTTTTGGTTTTCATGGCGGATTAATTTTATCGGCGCAAAAAGCCGGCAATGGTGCTTTTGATTCCCTGGGCGAAGGACGGTTTGCCCTCGCGCTTGCGCGTTTTGAGCGAGCCGAATTTTGCCAGGCCGATGGCGGTGACAAATTCAGGCTGGTCGAGCGCGGACTTGAGGCCGCTGATGGAATTGGTCTGGCCGAGCGAAACTGGCATCTGAAAAACCGGCTCGGCGAGCTTCGCGATTTGCGGCGAACGCGCGCAGCCGCCGGAAAGAAAAACGCCCGCCCGCAAATAATCCGTAAATCCGGCCTGTTCCAAATCCTGCGCGACAATCTGGAAAATCTCCTCCAGCCGCAGCGACATGATGCGCTGCAGATGCTCGACGTTGATGGTCTTGAGCGGCAGGCCGAGTTCGTTCGTCAGCGTAAGCGTGCGGCCTTTCATCGCCTCGTCCACGAGCGCGGAGCCGTGTTCGAGCTTTAATTTCTCCGCGCGACTCAACGGCACTTTCAAGCCGTGACCCAGATCGTTGGAAACGTGGTCGCCGCCGAGCGCAAGCGCGCCGGTGTGCTTGATGACGCCGTCGGCGTAAACGACGTAATCCGTCGTGCCGCCGCCGATGTCAATCACCAGCGCGCCGAGTTCCTTCTGCTCGCTCGTCAGCAGCGCGAGCGACGACGCGAGGCCGTTGAAAACAATTTCCTCGACCTCAAGCTGCAAACCTTTCACGAGCCGGACGGAATTTTGCAGACGGTTCGTGTTGCCATGGACGACGTGCATGTCCACTTCGAGCCGCGCGCCAAGCATCCCGACCGGATTCGTGATGCCGTCGTGGCCGTCCACAAGAAAATGCTGGCGGACGGCGTGAACGACCGTGTTCTCAGCGGGCAAATTAATCGCCTTCGCATTTTTGATCACGTCCTGAACGTCGTCGTCGGAGATTTCGCGGTCGGCTGAAACGACCGGATGAACGCCACGGTTGTTGAAGCCGCGAATGTGTCCGCCGGTCACGCCGAGATAGACGCTGCGAATTTCCACGTCGGCCATCTGCTCGGCCTCGACGATGGCGTTGCGCACGCATTCCTCGGCGAGCGCGGCGTCCACGATCTCGCCCTTGCGCATCCCGCGCGCGGGCGACTGGCCGAGGCCGACGATGTTCAAGCCCGCGCTGGCGGGATCGGCGTTCTGCTCGCCGACGACGGCGCAGATTTTCGACGTGCCGATTTCAAGGCCGACGATGATGTTCGAGTCGTCAAACATTTTTCCTCCGGGTTATTGTGGTGTTGAAATTATTTGGCGCATTCACCGGCACGGCGCTGGCCGCCATCCAGCGCACGGGATT
>PKZR01000054.1 GCA_003133815.1 Limisphaerales bacterium
ACGCGAACATCAAGCCGCAGCAAGACCTCACGCTGAAGATCACGCGCAAGGGCGGCGCCGTGGAAAATGTCTCCGTCCGCTGCCGGATTGATACGCCGATTGAAATTGATTACTACCAGCATGGCGGCATCTTGCCATTTGTGTTGCGGCAACTGGTGGCGAAGGCATAATTTGGCATCAAATTATGAAATGTCCCAGATGCAGTTCCGTCCTGTCTGCGAAAGAATACGACGGCGTGGAAATTGAATCCTGCCCCGACTGCAAGGGCGAGTGGCTTTTTGCCGGGGAACTCCAAAAGATCGCCGACCATCACGACGAGGTCTTCACGCCGGAAGAAATCGCGGCGTTGGACGCCGTCAACACGGAAAAATTCACCGCCGAAAAGGACGACCACGACGAACTGAACTGTCCCTGCTGCGACAATGTCCAGATGGAGCATTTCAATTACGGCGACACGAGCGGCATCATCCTCCACAAATGCAAGCAATGCGACGGCATCTGGATGGACAAGGGTGAACTGGAAAAAATCGAGGAACTGGTTGACGGCTGGAAGGCGGATTTGGGCGAGGACGCGGGCAAATTTGATTCAGTCCTTGAAAAAATTGACGTGGAAGAGCAGAAGGCACTCGACCAGACCGTCTCAATTTCCAGATTTGGCTTTTTCAACAGGGTTTTGCGTCGATTTTGCGAATAATTGGCGGTGCTTCCGGTTTTGATCCCCTGCGGATTATGGTTTTCGGACCTGTAAGGCGATTTTCCCGGCTAAGAACGGCGTTTTTGGACCAAAAACGGCGATTTCAAGTCCAACATCGGCGTTTTTGGACGCAAAAATGGCGATTCCAAGTCCGACTTCCGTGTTTTTAGCGCAAAAACGGCGATTTTAAGTCCAACTTCGGCAATTTTGGGCGGGAAAACGGGAATGTTGAATCCGACTTTTTCGTTTTTGCCATATAAATCCACGTTTCAAGACTGCACATCCGTCTATTTGCGTCTGGGAACGGGAATGGTAGGGTTGGCGAGGCGATGCTTGGCGATGACGGAAATCAGATGCAGGCGGACGGGAACTCTTTTCCGGTATTCATTTTGCGATTGACGATTTGGGCAACTAACTATTTCTGGTCGTTTTCTGAATTTGCCTCGACGACTGGTTTTGCTGGCTTAAAAAAAGCACCGTTTGGGTCATCAATGTTCAAAATATATTCGCCAACTGCATTTGGAGCATATTTTTCATATCGTTTGAAAAGCTCAATTTTGCTGCTTTCAACCTTTTCTTGAAGTTCGAGGCACAAGCTAATGATGTGTGGCAACAGTGGACGATTCGCCTGAAGCTGACTACAAATCAAACTTTTATCCGTCGGACTGCGCACTACTAGACGCACTTGATTAGCTTGTCCGACATCGAACAACTCAAACTTATTGGCATCAGAGTGAGCCAAGATTTTGTCTCGGTGTTTCAATAAATCGCGATGCAACTCCAGATAGTCTTGCGGAATTATGTCCTCACCAATTGGGCAGCCCACCCCGCAAGATTTTTTGAATGGTTTCCCGTAAAGGACATAGACTGCTGCCATCAACGGGTAAAATATCGGTTCATCTTCAATGATATTTTTTTGGAGAACGTATTTAGCAGCAACTCTCGAATGCTCAAAAGACTGGCCTGCATAAAACATTTTCCAGAGTAGCCTCGCATCTTCAAATTCTTGTGGTTGCATTGCAGCAATCATATCACGCAAATGCGAACCTTGCCAGCCGAGCGAAAACAATTAAGCTGGTGGCATGAAATTGAAATGTTGCGCAACGAGTTTTCTGTTGCTCGTCGTTGCAACTATTTTTCCAGCGCCGATTTTCGGCCAAACTTTTGTTTGGACGCAAACAAGTGCTCCAACCAATACTTGGACGGGCATCGCGTCGTCATCTGACGGAACACGACTGGCAGCGTGTAGCGTTTATCCCGCAAATGTTGTTTATACTTCAACCAATTCAGGTCTTTCATGGACGAAGGCTGCAAATCCCCTTTTTGTCAATCCGTGGTCACTCGCAGATTTAGTTAGTATTGCATCGTCATCTGACGGTTCAAGATTGGTTGTATCTAGCCAAACAACTGGTTCAACAACTAATTCTGGCTATATTTACATTTCTACTGATGCGGGACAGGATTGGATTGAAACCAGTGCGCCTTGGGAAAATTGGTATTCAATTGCATTATCATCAAATGGAACAATTATGTTTGGCGCGGGTTATTACGGCGTCTGGGGTTCGTTGAATGGAGGTCAGACTTGGAATTACCACACCCCGAACGCTTATCCTGGAGTTTGGAATAAAGTTGCCTGTTCAACTGACGGAACAAAGCTTTTAGCAGCTAGTCTTAATCAACTTTATACATCCACAAATTCTGGCTTGAACTGGAATTTGACAAGTGCCACGAGCAACTACTGGCGCTCAATTGCATCATCGGCAGACGGAACGAAGTTGGTTGCTGGCAATGATCAGCATACCGGGCTAATTTATGCTTCTACAAATTCTGGGCTTACTTGGTTGCCAACAAGTGCGCCCAGCAACACTTACTGGTCTGTGATTACGTCATCAGCCGATGGGACTAAATTGGCTGCCTGCTCATATTCTGGCAATATTTACAACTCGACGAATTCAGGCTTAACGTGGACAACAAATTCCTTTCCTGCCTATGTAAATTCGATGACTTCTTCATCTGATGGAACAAAATTATTTGCTACATTATATGGTGGCAGTGGAATCTACATGGGGCAATTGATCGTGCCAGCACAAAACCTTTCGGCTAGTATTACTGGTTCGGGTGTGAATTTACAATTTACTGGCGCACCCAATTGTCCCTACATTTTAGAATCTGCAACAAATCTCGCATTTCCAGTTGCATGGCAATCCGTTATCACCAATACGACTGCCGCCAGCGGTAACTGGTCATTTACCGACACGAATGCGAATTACTTTTCGCAACGTTTCTTCCGTGCATCGCAGTAATTCCGTCCAAACTTGCCAATTGGGAAATTAACCAATGAAAGCCGCGTGGGCGGCCTTTACGGCAGTGATGTCCGCGCTGTGCTACCGCCGTTCAATCGGTTATGCTGCGGGCTGTGATTCATCCCGTTCACGAGATCGCGGCGGAAGTCATCCGCCAGACCGGCAAGGACAAGCCCGCCGACGCCGCGTTGCGCGAAGTCCTGAAATCCCTCCGCGACCTTGCGCCGTTCGACGCCACGGAAGTGGCCAAGACCGTTTTCATCTATTATCGCTGGCACGTCTGGCTGCGGGACGAGCGCGGCGTGGAGCAAAAAATGCGTCTCGCCCTGCGGTTGAACCGGGAGTTTCAGGACAACGAGGCCGCAATCCCGCTGGCCGACCTGCGCGCCAAGGCGGTTCCTCCGTGGACGGCGCAAGCGATGGCGGTGAACGACGACTGGCTGCGTTCCTTGCAGCGCGAACCGAAACTCTGGCTGCGGTCCAAGCGCGGACAGGCGCAAGACTTGGCGGAAAGATTGGTTGGCGCGGAAGTCAGCCCGTTGTTGCCGGATGCGTTGCTGTATCGCGGCGAGGAGGATTTGTTCAAGACGCCGGAATTTCACGCGGGCGAGTTTGAGATTCAGGACATCGCGTCGCAGGTGGTGGGTTTGGTGTGCGCGCCGCAGCCGGGCGAGACGTGGTGGGACACCTGCGCGGGCGAGGGCGGCAAGACGCTGCACCTGTCCGACCTGATGCAGAACAAGGGAATGCTCTGGGCGAGCGACCGCGCGGAATGGCGTCTGACAAAACTCAAAAGAAGGGCAGGGCGGGCGAAGGTTTTTAATTATCGCTCGGCGTTCTGGGATGGCGGCAAAAAACTGCCGACCAAGACCATGTTCGATGGCGTGCTGGTGGACGCGCCGTGCAGCGGCATCGGGACGTGGCAGCGCAATCCGCAGGCGCGCTGGACGACGGACGGAAACGACGTGCGCGAATTGTCGGCGATTCAAAAGAGCCTGCTGGCAAACGTCGCTTCCAGCTTGAAGCCGGGCTGCAAATTGATTTTCTCCGTCTGCACGCTGTCGAAAGCGGAGACGGTGGAGGTGGTGGAACAGTTCAACGCCACACAGCCGGAATTTGAGCCGATGATGTTTCCGGAAGTGGTCCCGGGCAACCGCGCTTTCACAAGCGCGGCTACGGTGACAATCTGGCCGTCGGATTTGGACGGCAACGGGATGTTCATCGCCGGCTGGCGGCGGAAGAAGGTTTAGCAGTTATTGGCGAACCCGTCCGGCACACCGGAACCGCGTCATTCGGGCTTCACGATGGAAACCACGAACCCGTCGGGCTTGAGATATTTTTGCGCGGCGGCCTTGACCTGTTCCAGCGTGACGGCCTCATATTTGGCGTCGTCCGACTCGGC
>PKZR01000387.1 GCA_003133815.1 Limisphaerales bacterium
TTGAAGAGACGAAGATTGGCCGTCTCGACCACAAGATCGCCAAGCTGGGACTGATCAAGCTCGTGCCAGGCGTGGACTGGCTGCGTCCCGATGCGCGCAGCGGCGATCATGGCATCACGCTCGAGGAATACACTCCGTTCGGCGTTGTCGGCGCGATTACTCCGAGCACCCATTCAATTCCCACGTTGAGCGGCAACATTGTCAACATCTGCTCGGCGGGTAACTCCGTCGTCTTCAATGCGCATCCGAGCGCAGCACGTTGCGCTGCCGTCGCCGTGCGCGCTTACAACGAGGCGATTTATCGCGAGACTGGTATCGAAAACGTCGTGTGCGTCATCGAGAAGCCGACGCTTGATTCCTTCAACGCGCTTTGCAAACACGAGAACACGCGCCTGCTCCTCGTCACCGGCGGGCCGATGGTTGTGAAGGCCGCGATGCAGACCGGCAAGCGCGCAATCTGCGCCGGCCCGGGTAATCCTCCGGTCTTGGTGGATGACACCTGCTGCCCGACGCGCGCGGCGAAGGCGATCATTTCCGGCGCGGCGTTCGACAACAATCTTTTGTGCATCGGCGAGAAGCAGGTTTTCGTCCTCGAAAGCGTTGCGGACAAGTTGATGCAAAAGATGTCCGAGAACGGCGCGGTGAAATTGAATTCCGCACAGCTCGACTCGCTCACCAAGGCTGCGTTCACCATCACGCCCGGTCAGGGCGGCGGTTGCGCGCAAGCTCACACCAACAAGGATTTCATCGGCAAAGATCCGTCCGTGCTGGCGCAGGCCGCCGGCATCAACATTCCTTCCGGCACACAGCTGCTCTTTGGCGAGACCGATGCGAACCATCCGTTCGTGCAGGAGGAACAGATGATGCCCATGCTGCCCATCGTGCGCGTGAAAAGCGTCGAGGAAGGCATCGAACGCTCGCTGCAATCCGAGCACAATTACAAGCACACCGCCATCATCCATTCGCACGACGTGGAAAACATCACGGCCATGGCTCGCGCGCTGGACACCACGTTGTTCGTGAAGAACGGCCCGTCACCCGCCGGCCTCGGCCTCGGCGGCGAAGGTTACTTGAGTTTCTCGATTGCCACGCCCACCGGCGAAGGCATCACGAACCCCCGCACGTTCACGCGCGTCCGCCGCTGCGTGATGGTGGACAACTTGAGGATTTATTAAGTGTTACTCGCCCGCGTCGAAGGCAATGTGGTCGCGACTCGCAAGCATCCCAGCTACGAGGGCTGGAGGCTCGTGATCTGCCAGCCGATCGGCACGACGGGCGAAGCCGAAGGTTCGCCGCAGATCGCGATTGACGCCTATGGCGCGGGAATGCACCAGCAGGTGATCATTTCCTCCGACGGCCTCGCATCGCGCAAAGCCGTCGGCGACGACAAAAGCCCCGTGCGCTGGATGGTCACCGCCGTCGTGGACGAATCCGAGCCGGGAAAAAGAATTTGATGAAACTGGGAACTGTCATTGGCCGTGTCACGTTGAGCAAGTCGGTTGATTCGCTCAAGGGCGGGCGCTTCCTTGTCGTCAGCCCGTTCAGCCGCGAGCAGTTCGAGCGCGGGCTCGACGCCGCGGCCAGTTTTGGCACAGACCCGAGCCTTGTCGTTTATGACAACCTCGGCGGCGGCGTGCGCCAGGTCATCGGTTACGAGGAAGGCCGCGAGGCCGCGCAGCCGTTCGCACAGCCCACGCCTGTTGACGCCATCAACGCCGCGCTCGTGGACGAAATTTTCTATTCGCCGTTTAAATGAAAAATATCATCAGCCTTAAAGATTTGGAGAAGATGGTCCGCGCCGGTCAGGACGTGAAGAACCTTCCGTCCGACGCCATCCTCACGCCGTCCGCGCGCGACTATCTGCAGGAAATCGAACTGCGCGGATTGAAGCCCGCCCCTGCCGAAGCCGCCGCATCGGGCGGAAAAATTTCCGCGCCCACCAAGAAGCTCAATTCCAAAAGCTCCAAGTCCGACCTCGAGGAGTTTTTCAATTCCCCCTACGCGCACAGCTTGAAGGAGCAGATTTGCGAGATGGGCCACCGCCTTTGGAAGCGCGCCTACGTGGACGGCAACGGCGGCAACATGGCCATCCGCGTCGGCGACGACATTGCCATCTGCACGCCCACGCTCGTCAGCAAAGGCTCGCTCAAGCCGTCCGACATGTGCCTGGTTGACTTCGAGGGCAAGCAGCTTTGCGGCACAAAACCGCGCACGAGCGAGATACTGATGCACTTGCAGATCATGAAGCACCAGCCGAAGGCGGTGGCGACGTGCCACTGCCATCCGCCCTACGCCACGGCGTTCGCGGTCGCCGGCATTGCGCCGCCCACCTGCATGTTGCCGGAGTATGAAGTCTTCTGTTCAGTCGGCGTCGCACCCTATCGCACGCCCGGCTCGGCGGACATGGGCAAGCTCGTCGCCGAACTGACCGACCAATACAACACCATCCTCATGGCCAACCACGGCGTCGTCACGTGGAGCCACAACAACATCGAGGAAGCCTACTGGCGCATGGAGATCATCGAGGCCTACTGCCGCACCATCGTGGTTGCGGGCCAGCTCGGCAAGCCCATCAACACCTTCACCGGCCCGCAGATGAAGGAACTGCTCAACATCAAGCAGAGCCTCGGCTTTGTGGACCCGCGCTTCGGCATGAAGGAATGCGAACTCTGCGACAGCGGCGACTGGCGCCCCGGTGCCACCTGCGAAGTGCCCGCGCGCGAAGATGCCATCGGCAAGGACCCCGACGCCGAGGCCATGGTCAAGGCCATCACCGACCAGATTCTCTCGCAGATGAAGTAAAGTCCGCGCCGCAACTTTCGACAACAGCCCGCGACCTTGGTTGCGGGCTGTTTCGTTTCAATCAACCAGATTCCCAACGGCCTTAGTTTTCAAATCCTCCTCATCCTCATGCTCATCGTAATCCTCGAATTTTAGGGCGAGGACGAGGACGAGGACGAGAATGAGCATGACGATGATCACGACGATGGGCATGAGTATGACGATGGACTTTTGACTCTGGCCTGGAAAAGCGGCGGAGGGCCGCCGCAGTCCAGGACGCTGG
>PKZR01000280.1 GCA_003133815.1 Limisphaerales bacterium
TTTTTCAGATTTGTTTGTGATTGCCGCTTCCGAAATTTCGGTTTTCAGCATTTTATTTCAGCATTTGTCTTTGTCATGGAAGTCCGCAGCATAGAAGCGATTGTCAGGGCGCTGAACGGGGCGAAGGTGAAATACCTCATTGTCGGAGGACTGGCCGTTGTCGCACACGGCTACGAACGCCTGACCAATGACGTGGATCTGGTCATCAGTTTGAAACGGCAAAACATCATTCGCGGACTCCGCGCCTTGATTGACATTGGTTACAACCTTAAAATCCCGGTGACGCCTGAGCAATTCGCGGATCCAAGGCTGCGCGAACAATGGCGGCGGGAAAAGAACATGGTTGTTTTGCAATTGTGGAGCGATGTCCATCGTCGCACGCCCGTTGACGTGTTCGTTTATGAACCGTTTGATTTTCAAAGGGAATTTCCCCGCGCCCTTCGCGAGCCGGTCTTCGGAAAAGTGCCGGCATTCATCGTCAGCTATGAAACATTGTTGCAGATGAAACAGTCGGCCGGACGCGGACAGGATCTGGTGGACATAGATAAATTACGCAGGCTGGATCCGCACCGGGAATAATCAAGGCCATGACAAAAAAAGAACTCTACGAGCATCCGGGCTGGCAATGGTGCACTTTTGAAGGCGCTGAATTGCATACCCTGCTGCTCGGCCTGCAAACGACCTTCCGCGAAAAAATCGAATGGCTGGAGGAGGCCGAAACCCTGGCGCTTCAACTCCGCGCCGGCCGCGAAAAACAAAACACCGCAAAGTTGAAACACTGAAAAGTCGAAATTGGAAATGAGAAATGGGGAAGCAGGAAATGTTTTTTCAGATTTGTTTGTGATTCCGCTTTCAAAATTTCAGGTTTTCAGCATTTTGGCGTTTTAGATTTTGATTTCTTATGCCTGACCTCCGACCTCCGGCCTCCGACCTCCGTCCCCCGCCTTCCGACGAAGGCTGGACGACCATCATCACCCCGCATCGCGGCTGGCTTGACTGGCGGCTGAAGCAGCTCTGGCGCTATCGCGACCTGATCTCCCTGTTCGTGTGGCGCGATTTCGTCTCCGCCTACAAACAGACCATTCTGGGACCGCTCTGGCACATTATCCAGCCGCTGCTCACCACCATCACGTTTACCATCGTCTTCGGCAAGATTGCCAGGCTGTCAACCGACGGCGTGCCGCCGTTCCTCTTCTATCTGGCGGGCAACGTCTGCTGGAGTTATTTTGCGAACAACATCAACAAGACCTCCAGCACCTTCGTGGGCAACTCCGCCCTGCTGGGAAAGGTTTATTTTCACCGGCTTGTCATCCCGATCTCCATCGCCATCTCCAGCCTTGTTTCCTTTGCCATCCAGCTCGGAATTTTCCTGGTGTTTCTCGCCATCAATTACCGCGCCGGAAACAACGTGCATTTCACCGGCTGGGTTTTTTGCACGCCGCTGTTCCTGCTGATGCTCGCGGGTTACGGCCTGGGCGGCGGCATCATCGTCTCGGCGCTGACGACCCGCTACCGCGACCTCACCAACCTCGTGGCCTTTGGCGTGCAACTGCTGATGTTTGCCACGCCGGTGATCCTGCCCTTGTCCCAAATGCCGCCGAAATACCGCTGGGTGATGGAGTTCAACCCGCTGACGCCCGTCGTCGAGGGCTTCCGGCGCGGATTTCTCGGGGCGGGCAGCGTGGACGCCTTGCATCTGGGCATCAGCCTGGGCGTCATGTTTGCGGTGCTCGCCGTCGGCCTGATGCTCTTCACGCATGTGGAGAGGACGTTTATGGATACCGTTTAAGGAAAACGCTGAAACGCTGAAATTCTGAAAACTGAAATTGGGAAAGCAGAAATTGGAAGGGAAAAGCTGAAACCCTAAAATTAGTTGTTTTTTAATATTTCAGATTGTCAGCATTTCAGTTTTCAGGTTGTCAGCGTTTGATTTGGAGATTTCAGCGTTTTAATTTATGAGCAGGTTATCGGAAGAACTGAGACAGCGAACCAAGCGATATGCTTCGGCGGTAATCCGGCTTTACGTTTCTTTGCCGCGTGGCCGCAAGGAGGTGGAAGTTCTGGCCAATCAATTGTTGCGTTCTGGAACTTCAGTCGCAGCTCATGCGCGGGAAGCGTCGAGAGCACGCTCTGACAGCGAGTTTTGCTCTAAACTGGATGGTTTGCTTCAGGAGGCGGATGAATCCCAACTTTGGATTGAACTGCTGCGCGACGACTGCGCCTTCCGAGATGAAAAGATTGACTGGCTGTATCAAGAAACAGGCGAGCTGATGGGAATCTTTACAACAATGGTGTCGAAACTGCGAAAACGCGGTGAATGATTTTAGCGTTTCAGATTTTAGCAATTATCTTTGTAATTTTAGAGTTTCAGTATTTCAGCTTTTTAGCATTTTAAAAAATGAGCGATAGCGTAATTAAGGTAGAAAACGTGAGCAAGGCCTACCGCCTCGGCCAGATCGGCGGCGGCACGCTCAAGGAAGACGTTGCCCGCTGGTGGGCCAGGCTGCGGGGCAAGCCAGACCCGTTCCTGAAGATTGGCGAGGAACATCATGCTCGCAAGATGGGCGAGCAGTTCTGGGCGCTGGACAATGTCAGCTTCGAGGTCAAGCAGGGCGAGGTGCTGGGCATCATCGGCCGCAACGGCGCCGGCAAATCCAC
>PKZR01000087.1 GCA_003133815.1 Limisphaerales bacterium
AATGTCCCTTCACGCCGCAGCGGGAAATGATTGCCAAGCTGTGGGGCGCGGAAGTGCCGGACAAACCAGTTCAAGGAACTCTGTTTGGATGAATGCCAAATTTGGTCTCCATTTTTATAATGTTTGGCAATAACTAACTTTTTGACCAGCGATTTAACCTTTGAATTAATGAGCACTAAGGCTAAAACCGGCGGAGCTGCTCGGTTCGGTTCGAGTGCGACAGGAAGAGGTGGAGAAAATCGTAATTGGAAATGGGCAGAGTATTTAACGAAATGAAAAACGAACTTACTAAAAAACCTCTCAGCAACCATCGAATCGTTTTTATCGATGACGAGGAATGGTTACAGCAGTTGGTTGAACCGCTGATTCGTAAATATTTCAAGGAAATTACGTTGTTGAAATTCAGAAATCGCAATACAGCCTGGCAAGAATTGTTACGAGCCGACCCCGATCTTCTCATAACGGACTTGCGCAACGACAATGATCCAACACTTCCCGGGTCAACAAAGGAGGATTTGGGAATGAGTGGTTTTGATTTGCTAGGGCTTCTGGCGGCGAGACAGGCTAAATATCCTGTGCTGGTCATTTCTGGAAGCTTATCGATAAGCAGAATGGAAGGTTGGGCAAAGAAGTGCGCCGGGCCGAATCTAAATGTTTCATATTTGACCAAACCATTCACGCCAGAACTCTTTTATCAAGGGTTGTTGAAGTGCCTTGGTCCTAGTTCCCAAATGAACTTTAAGGCATGATGAACAACTCAATGACGACTTTTATTGCTCTCTACGGCACCAGCACTGATTATTAGCGGCCAGTTCGAATGAGCATGAGGTTTTGCTTTGCTGGCTGAATTAACTGAAATCGGAGGACCTATTCGTTTTTTGCGAAGATAATCCTCCATCATTGCGCTTTTTTTCTGTTGCTGAAGGTTTCGCTGATGTTTCGCACCACCAGCCTGATGCCATTTTATCGCTTCCCACTTCGCGACCTTACATGTCGGGCTATGACGAGGTTCCCCTTTAAGCTTCCAATAACCGCAGCACGGGCAAATTTTGGGTTGTGAATTTTTGTTAGGCATAATTTTCAGAATATGTATCGGGCATTTTTTGGCAAATGCGTTGGCCATCAAGTTGTCGATGCAGGCCCAACGAACTTAACTGAAAAGGCCAAATGTTTTTTGAAAATGGGATTTGGGAACGGAGTTTCCGGCCGCAGGTTGCATTTGAACTCTAGCACATAAAATGTGCGCTTCTTCTGCGGATGTTCGGCGACGCCAATTATATCTTCAGCCCGCAGGATGGACTTTTTCATAATGGAAAAGTGGTCAGCCACGTCATCGGCGACTTTTGGGTTTCTCAAAAGCTGGGAAATCGTGCCGACTTCACCAGCAAATGAAAAACACCAACCTTCCAAGGTTCGTATCAGGCTTTGTTTGTCATCCCCATATAAGGTGAGAAGGTTGCGAGATATGGCCGAAGGTTTCAGTGACAATGTAATTGCGGGCGCTTTACCACCGCGATCAAAGTTGTCGCCTTCCTCTATGATGCTCTCGCGGTAGTCATCCTTCCGAACGCTGGCGTGGCGTTTTCCCTTTTCGTAATCGAACTTTCTGGTAAGGCCACCGGGCATACTTTTTAGTTTCTAAATATTTTCGACAAGAACTTTCTGATATTAATCGAGTGATTGAAAAGCATAAAGCAGGAAAACTCCGGGTTGGACAAGCACTGTCCATTTCGTGTGATAATGTGTTTGCATGTGTGGACGATACACGGCGGCGAAAGATTTTAACGAACTGATCAAACTTGTTGGCGTCATCATGGCGCGTGCGCCATTTCTTACGCCGCGCTACAATATCGCCCCGACGCAGCTTGCGCCGGTGATTTTCATAGAACGTCATCAACCGGCGATGAAGCTCATGCGGTGGGGCTTGATTCCATCATGGGCGAAAGATGCAAGCGTGGGCAGCGCGAATATCAATGCGCGGTCGGAAACGCTGCAAAGCCGCAATTCGTTTCGAGAGGCTTTCAAGCATCGGCGCTGCCTGATTCCTGCCGACAGTTTTTATGAATGGCAGGAACGCGAGGGAAAGCGGCAACCGTTCCGGGTGATGCTGAAAAGCGGCGAGCCGTTTTGCTTCGCCGGTTTGTGGGAACGCTGGATTAAACCGCCGTCGGTGGACAATGCTGAAACCGATTTGGATGAAGCACCGGCGAGTGAAACGATTGATTCATTTACCATCATAACGCGGGCGGCGAACGCGGCGATTGCGCCGTTGCACGACCGGATGCCGGTCATCATCGCACCAAGTCATTTCGGCTGGTGGCTGAAAGACGACGACCCGCGCAGCGAGTCGCACAAAATGGCGCTGGAGCGAGCGCCCGATGACCCGTTGAAAATTTATCCCGTCAGCGATCTGGTGAACAGCCCCAAGCTGGACGACCCGCGCTGCATTGAGCCGGTGCGGATTGACCGGGATATGTTCGAGCGCCAATGGTGGGGCGATGAGTGAACATCAAACAAAAAGCGCAATCTGAATCAATCAGGTTGCGCAAGATTGTCGCCAATTTGCCTTTAAGCAAACTCAAGATCAGATTCACCAACCGCTATGCGTGGATTAGGGCCACAATCAAATGCGGTGGCATAACCTGCTCGCCGACCAATTGTCTGCGGCCCTTGTTCGTATGCGGCCAAAAGCAAAGCCGAAATTGAAACCGCTTGCAGTTCATGCTTGTCCGCCCTGCATTCTACAGCAATTCCTTTCAGGCCAAACTGTCGCGTGATGGCGGCAACACCTTTTATTTGAAACCCAATTGGTCTTTCATCAATTGCGGATCGGTAAATTGTGAGGACGCCATCTATTCTGTCTGCCACTACCGCTTCGTCTGCCATTTGAAAAGTGATGCAATCACCGGCTGGATTAAACCACGGTTTTGGGGGTTCGGAAATATCACGCGATATACCCGAAACAAATTCTTTTAAGAAGTGCTCGTCCATATCAGTGCTCCAAATCGGTTCTGCCAATCAACCGGGCAATACTCATCATCGCCCGCAACACGTTCTGCTCTAAACTCATAAATGACGAACCTTGAGTTGAGAAACACTGCGAAAACATACTTGTCCGGGAATGGAACTTCAACATTTTCTTTAACATGCCATATTTGTGGCTGGCCTGTAAAGCACCAACCACCATCGTTAAATTCGCGGATTCCAGAGAAAATTCGCTTCGGATTTTCCAGCACATATCTGGCGGCGCGAAAATTTTCATGTTTTACAGGATGGTATTTGTAACAATGCAAAATCAAACTGTGCGGGATGATCGCCTCGATTTTGGGCCCGCTTACATTTGCAGGATTAATAATCTGGATTGAATAATTTGTTGCCATTTTATTTGTCGGGCGACTTGGCGAGGAAAGTTTTCCCCTCCATCTCTTCCTTCGCCGCCCATGTGCTAAACATACACCCGATTTTTGCAAAAGTCAAGTCAACAACGAGCAAAAGCAGCGTTTCTCACAAATCACCATAACGTAATCATCACCCAAACAAACTTTCCTTGCCCACCGCCTTTGCCCGCACTCGGGCGAACTGCAAAATTTCTTCCATCGTCGCGCCCTTGTCGCGGAACTCGTAAAACAGCGCCTCACCGAGCAGGCAGTAATTCCATGTCCGCCCGCTGCGATCCTCTGGCGGCAATTCGTTCACGCGCTCGCACCACGCGACGGCGGCAATCCGCTTCCGTATCACGTCCGCATGAATCAATTGATCTTGCGCCTTCGTTTCCGTGAGCCAGATGCCCGATTTTGTGCGGACCAGAAAGTCAGGATGGTAAAAGCCCGGCAGACCGTTTTCTTTGACGTAGCGCAACCGCATGAAAAGATGCTTTTGCTCGTTCACCTTGCAAAACGCTTCCGCCGTTGCATCCGCGTTTGCCTTGCCGATGAATGCTTCTTCAAACCCGCCGTTGCGCGACGGAAACGGCAACCGCTCGTAAATACATTTTGGCGTCTCGATGGAACTGGATTCGCGCACGCGAATTGTCGCCACTTCCGAAAGCCAGCGTTGCTTGATCTCCGGCGGCGCGGTGGTTTCCGTCGCCGCCAGTTCCGGCAGCTTGCGCCCGAATGTTTGGATGATGTGATTGGCAACCGGGTCGAGGCAAAGCAATCGCCAGTTTTCATCCGTGAACGGGTCAAATTCCCGCGCAAACAATCGCCGCCGGACAAATTCATCCACCCAGGCCGACAACTGCGGCAGGTTCACCTGCAAATATGGATAGCGGGATATGTTCGCAAACACTTTGCTGCTGCTGGTGACGGGCGCGTGCAGACTGTCGGAAATCCGTTTCACCAGCCGGGACAGAAAATCATTGTAGCCCGTCGCCGTCATAATGCCGCCATCCACGCGATAATCGCCGAACTGCGTTCCCGTCTGGACATCTTGCGAGCGGAACACGTCGCCCTTGCCAATCGTCACCTTCAACTGTTCAAAGGTCATCGCCTTGAATTCCGGCAACGTCGTCACGTCCAATTCTTTGCCGACAAGCTCCTCCTCTTGTTCGCGCAATATGAATGGCACGGCAAAATCGAATTGTTCGTAACCCTCGCGCAAGCCCACGGAAATCAAATCGCCCGTGCTGCGTGTGGTTGTATCGTCCGGCGTGGCCTCGGCAAATTCGTAACCGTCCTTTTTCAACTGTTCGTAAAACTCCGCGAACTTGGGATGCTCCACGATGCTCAAAACATCAATCAGGCTTTTCGGTTCCTGACCGGCTTTGATCAAATCGCGGTTCTCCGTTTTCTGGTCGTCAAATTCGTTGCCGCGCCACATGAGCCGCAGGCCGCGCCCGACGGTTTGCTCCAGAAGAATTTTCGCGCCCGTCGTGCGGAGCGGCACGATCACGCAAATGTTGTTCACGTCGAATCCTTCACGGAGCATCAAAACGCTGATGACGGCGCGCGGTTTCGGATGTTCGTCCATGTCGAAAAGTTGCTCGCGTAAAACTTTCCATTCCGCTTCCGGCAACTCGCCTTTGCGGTTGGAATCCACGCGCAAAACTTCATCCGCGTTCAACCCTTGCGAAATCAGGAAATCCGCCACCAGCGGCGTGACGCTGGTATCTTCGCAGACCACCAGCATCTTCGGATGCTTGGTCGGATCAATCGTCGCAAATTCCTTTTCCAGCTTGAGCAGTTTCGCCAGACCCGCGCGAACCATGATGCGTTGACCCTCTGACAAAATCGGCCGCCCGTGTTCGTCGCGGTCAGCTTTGAATTGCAGTTCGTCATTCGACAACGCGCCCAGCTCGCGCCGCTTGTCCAGCACCAGCGACTTCACCAGCCCGGCGCGCATGGCGTCGCGCAAATCAAAATCCGCGATGATATGCGGAAAATAAACCGCCTTTGCTTTTACCCCGCTGCCAACCTGGTTGTAAGGCGTCGCCGAAAAATCAATTTGCACGAACCGGCTGCCCTTGGTTTCCGCAATCGCCCGCAAACTTTTCTGCCATTCC
>PKZR01000156.1:0-222 GCA_003133815.1 Limisphaerales bacterium
TCCCAACGGGCCAACCGGAAATCAGCCCGGAGCGCGCCCGTCCCCGGGCGCAGCAACCTTGCCAACCAAGCCGTCATCGAAACATCAAAGCCCAATCGCCGTCCGTCCCTTGCTGCGGCCGGGGACGGCCACACTCCGCCGTCAATTTTGTAGGAGACGAGGTGACGAGACTCATTTCAAACCCGGTTTTTTAATTTTTAATCAGAGCCTCCTCACGTCGTC
>PKZR01000156.1:245-2626 GCA_003133815.1 Limisphaerales bacterium
TGTTCAGGCGGAATTCGTCGCGCCAAAATGTTTCTGCACGAGCTTTTGCACGGCGGCCAGGTTCACAAACGCGCCGGACTTACGGCGCGAACAATTCTCCCAGCGTGTCGAGCACGGCATCTGCCGTTTCGGAATCCAATTTGCCCAGCCGTTTGATGAGCCGCGTTTTGTCCACCGCGCGGATTTGATCCAAGGCAATTTCGCCGGTCTTGCCTTGAAAAGAAATCTCCACCCTCGTCGGCCAGCCGCGCCGGGTTGTGGTCATCGGAGCGATGATGACCGTTGAAACAGCCCGGTTCAATTCGTCGGGAGAAACGACCACGCACGGACGGGTCTTGGCAGTTTCCGAGCCGGTGGTGGGATCAAGCCGGACAAGAAGAATGTTGAACCGCTCGATCACCATTGCCATTCCTTCGCGTCAAACTCGTTGGCCAGTTGGCGCGTGGCAGCCAGGCCATCCGCAGCGGGACGCGGACGGCGGAAAGATTTCGTCCAGTCGGCGCGGGCTTTTTGGCGTGGACGCAGCAGCAGGCCGTTGGCCGACGGCTGCAATTCCAAGCCGTAAGGCCAGCGGTTCAAAACCAGTTCAATGGCGGTCGTCTTCATGGAGTCATCTTTCAAGGCAGGCCTTGGCGCGGCGCAGCGCGAGGGAACGGCGCTTCTGCTCCACGCAGACCACCGCTTCCGCGTCGGTCATGGTGCGACCCGCGTTCGCGCGATGTGCGCGCGCGAGTTCGGGCGAGAGCCTGAAACTCACGAGTTTGCCGCCGCCGATTGCTTTCGCTTGCATGGTTTGAAATTAACTTGGTTTTGCCGTTCTGACAAGCAGAACGCTTTGCTTCAACCATTCGCCATTTTATTTCGCCGGCGGTGTTGTGACGGGCGGAGTCGGCGGNNGGCGGAATTCGTCGCGGATGGGCGCGTTGGCCGGATCAATCCAGCCCCGCCTCCTTTTTCACCTGCGACCAGGGGATGCGCGGCCTGCTGCCATGGGCGCTTTTGGCCCGTTCAATTGTCCGGGCATCTTCCACGTCCTCGACCGTCTGGCGCATCCGGCGCATCAGCGACTTGGCCTGCGTCAATTGTTTGTCCAATGGATGATTCATGGCCGATTTAATTGCCCGGCGGAACCGGCACGGAGAGGTTGCGGCAAATGGAACGCGCCAGAAATTTCTTGATTTCGTTGTGGCGGGGAATGGCCTCCTTGCGCCCGGTCTGTGGGTTGCTCCAGATGGAATGGCTGCCACCCTCGCGAACCAGCACGCAGCCGTGTTCCTGAAGATGGCCGAGCAGCGCCCGCCGTTTCATGCCAGCACCAGTTCCGCCGTCTCCGCCTGCGGATCAAGCCGGAACACTTCGGCGCGCTCGGTTTCCAGCAGGAGTTGAATGGCTTCCTTGAGGTTGCCCAGGCATTCCGCCTTGGTCTCGCCCTGACCATTCGCGCCGGGAACCTCCAGACACGTCGCCCAAAAACCGCCTTCGTCCGGCTCGCCGCGATGCACAATGGCTGTGAATTGTTTCATGCGCCTATCTATAATCCATTTTGCCGTGGAAGAAAAATGGTTTTATTTCGCCGGCGGCGTTGNNATTCGTCGCGGATGGGGCCGTTGGCGGGATTGATGGCGGGATATTCCAGGTTGGCGGCGTTTTGAATGGTCAAGGCATGTTCGTATAGGTCGGCGGCGTCGGCGTCTTTCACGGTGGTCGCCTTTTTGGCGTCGCTCTGGCCGGATTTCTGGACGTTGGTGCTGGCGGGGAATGTGCCGCGCACGGTGGTGAACGCTGCGGTCTCGGCATCCGTCCAGCCCCGGAGCTTGAGCGCGGGCAGGTTCACCGTGGTTTGCACGGAGGCCAGGATGATGTCGGCGCGGCCCAGCTCGGCGTTGAGGCCGTGGGTGTCGTGCGCTCCAACCTGAAATTCCGTGTGCAGTTTCACGGTCTGGCCGGGAAAGGCCAGCTTGGCGGTCGCACGCGCCTGGTTCATGTAATGCACCATCAGGTCGAAATTGGCCTGCTGCGCGACCGTGAGCTGGCTGGTTTCGCCCTGGGCATTTTTCTGGCTGATGACATCGGCGGGGATTTTGGCGATCAGCGCGGTGGTGTCGGCCAGATAAGTGTCGGCCAGCCGTGCGGCAACCTTGGGATATTTCTGCGCGGCGGCGACGATGAGGGTGGCGTTGTAGGTGAGGACTGTGATGGGGAAGTGCGGGCGGTGGCTCATAATGAGTATTTAGTTGAAGGTTGCAGGTTGAAAGTTAAGCCCCTCACCCCGTCCCTCTCCCATCCGATGGGAGAGGGTGTCCGACAGGACCGGTGAGGGTTTCTTGCGTTCCGTGCGTTCTTTTGCGGCAATTGGTGCAAATGACTTGGCGGCAGCTTCT
>PKZR01000028.1 GCA_003133815.1 Limisphaerales bacterium
ATGTGCTGGCTGATGAAAACATTTTCGCCAACGGCCAGTGCGACGGAATTTTTCAGATGCGCACCGACGGCCAAAATTGGTTGAAGGTTGAAGGTTGATAGCTGATGGCCAAGCAGAATCGGCAATGGTGCGTAGCCGCGCGCGCGGCGCAAAATCATTTCACGATCCAGCATCACGCGGACGATTGAGTCATCCATGTGCCGGACAACCGGGCGGTTGTGAACGAGAAAAGAATCGGCAATACCACCGAGCCGCTCCAGCGCCTCTCGCTCGTCCGTGCAAATCGGTTCGTCGCTCAAATTACCGCTGGTGGCGACCACGGGAAATTTCAATTCCGCCATCAGCAGATGATGAATCGGATTCGACGGTAGCATGACGCCGAGATTGGGATTGCCGGGAGCAATCGGAGTTCGGAGTTCGGAGTTCGGAGTTCGGAGTTTCCGCAACAAAACAACCGGTGCTTCAGGCGAGCGCAGCAGGCGTTCTTCGAGCGGCGAAACTTCGCAAACGGCCTTCACACTTTCAAGCGTTGGAAACAAGAGCGCAAACGGCTTTTCCTCGCGGTGCTTGCGCTCGCGCAGAAGTCGAACGGCCTTTTCGTTGCGCGCGTCCGCCATAAAATGAAATCCGCCGATGCCTTTTACTGCGACAATTTTCCCACGGCGAATTGCATTCGCAGCGGCGAGCAACGCCTCATTGGCACCGAAAACTGACTCACCGGTCGCGCTCCACAGTTCCAGTCGCGGGCCGCAAATTGGACAGGCGTTCGGTTGCGCATGGAAACGCCGGTCGCGCGGGTCGTCATATTCGGCCCGGCATTGCGGACACATCGGAAATTGTTTCATCGAGGTGTTCGCGCGGTCGTAAGGCAGCGATTCGATGATGCTGAAGCGCGGACCGCAATTCGTGCAGTTTGTGAATGGATAATGAAACCGGCGGTTTTTAGGATCAAAAATTTCGCGGAGGCAATCGGGGCAGGTCGCGATGTCGGGCAATACCAGCGCGGTTTTGTGTCCGCCGGTTTCACTCGGGCGGATTTCAAAATTTTCATGGCCGATGGCGTCGAGCCACGACGATTCAAGGCTTTGGATGAAACTGCGCGGCGGCTTTTCGGAATCGAGCCGCAAAAGAAATTTTTCCAGTTCCGTGCGCGCCCCCTCGACTTCGATGAAAACGCCCTGCGGAGAATTGTTGACCCAGCCGGCAAGTTTTAATTCCTCCGCCAGTCGGAAGACGAATGGCCGGAAGCCAACGCCCTGCACCGCGCCGCGAACGGCGAGTTTCAGCCGCGCATCCTGGCCGCGTCCGGTTTCGGTCAGCGCTCGATTTCGAAGCTCTCGAGCACCATGTCGGTCGGGTTGACCGCAAGGACCTCGACCGAGCCGCACTGGGGACACACGTCGGGCAGATGATGGCCGTGGAATTGATGGTTGCATTTTTTACAGCGGAGCAGGGGTTCGACCTCGTTGAGTTCAAGCACGGCGTCCTTCACCAGCGGACGGTCTTTTTTCACGATGTCAAAACTGAACCGCACATGGTCGCCGCTGTGGCTGGTGAGGGCGTTGCTGCGGATTTTGACGCGTTTGACGGATTTCGCCTTCTGCGCGACGGCCTGTTTTTCGACCGTCTCGATGATGGCGCGGACTAGATGGACTTCATGCATAATATATTCGGGTTGCGAAACCGGATGGTTTCAATTCATTGGGAAAAAGATAAATGCGGGCGTGCAAAACGGCTCACCGGAAGTTGGCGGCTGCTATGCGTTTCTTGCCATCGGCATGGCAATCTTGTTACGTCAGCGATTGAATGCGGCGGAGCGCCTCATGAAAACCGGCTTCGGTCTCCGGCGAGAGTTTTTCGCCAAAATCCAGGTTCACCGCCGGAATCGTCAGCCACCAGGCTTCCGGCGTGTGGCCGAAAACGTCGCGGGCCAGCGCCAGCATCGTGCGCGGGTCGGCGGCGTGCGCCATGAGCTGAGAAGTCGCGCCGGGTTCCAGTTTGCGGAACTGAACGTGACATGTGTCGGGTGACGGGTGACAAGATTTCCTGCCACTGGTTGCCTGCCACGTTTTCCCGTCACTTGTCACTTGCCACTTGTCATCTGTATTCACAATGGCATCCACGAAAACGACTTTGCGGACACGCGAAATCGGGTCGGCGTGCTCGGGCGAAAGCTGCTGGCAGACCAGCGTCCGCACGCCGGGCAGGTTCAGCTTCTCAACGGCCTCGGCCACACGCGGGCCAACGCCGTCGTCGCCGCGCAACGTGTTGCCGTAGCCGATGACGAGCAGTTCGGCTTCGATGTTGACGGCGGGAACCGGATTCATTTCCGGATAAATTAACCGCGAAAGACGCGAACCACACGAAAAAGTTTTGACGCGGATTTGACGGATTCTGGCACACAGGAACGCAGGATTGCCCCCTTTACGGCAGTCACACCAGGCTTGTCAGGGGCGCAGCCGCCGCAAAAATTCCGCCGGGCTGACAATCGGGATGCCCTGAAATTGCCGCAGCCGCAGCAGGTGTTTCTTGTCGCCGGTCACGATGAAGCCGGCTTCCGCCGCCAAGGCACACTCCAAAATCATTTCATCATCAGGATCAGGCGTTGCGCCCGAAGCGCGCTCGATGGGAAAAACCAGTTCGGCGGATTCAGTCAGGGCGGCCACCCATCCCACGCATTTCCGGCCGGGGTAATCCAAACGGAGTTCTTCAACGGTCTCGTGGTATTCGGCCAGCAGGCTGGAACTGACCGCGGCCACGCACCGGCCTTGCGCCCACGCCGCCAGGCAGTCAAACGGCGCACCCCGCCAAAAACTGGCGCTGGCAACGACGTTGGTGTCGAAAACGGCTTTCACGCCTTGACGCGGCGGCGGACACGCTGCACGGCAGACACCACCGCTGTTTCATCCTTCGCCGTCATTTCCGGCAACCCGCGCCCGCCCAGCAGCAGCGCCCGCACCCGCGCCGGCGTGAGGGGCTGGCGTTTGCGCATGACGATGAGTCCGCCGGAATAGCCGACATCCAACTGGTCGCCCGCCTTGATCCGCGCCTGCTCGCGGATGGCTTCGGGGATGACCGTCTGGCCTTTGACTGACACTTTGGCAATCATGCGGTAAGACTAGACTTACTCTGGAAAGAGTCAAGCCGGAAGCCGGTGGCGGCGGCGTGGCGCAGGGAATTGCCTTGGCCGATGACGAGCAGTTCGGCTTCGATGTTGACGGCGGGAACCGGATTCATTTCAGGATAAATTAACCGCGAAAGACACGAACCACACGAAAAAATTCCCTCTCCGCTCCCGCATCGGGAGGGAAGAGGGAATAAGGGTGAGGTGTCGAAATGGGCATATTGTGAATAAGTCTTACAAAATAATTCTTGCCTTACATTTGTGATTGTGTCACCATTTTTCACAATGACAGCAAAATTATGAACACCGCTTACGTCACCTCCAAAGGCCAGTTGGTCGTCCCGTCGCGCATCCGCCGCCGGTTCGGCATCAAGCCCGGCACCCGCATCAACTTCGTGGAGGAAGGCGACCGCATCATCTTCCAGCCCGTCACCAAGGAATACATCAATTCCTTCTGCGGCATCTTCAAGCAAAAGCCCGGCGAGAAATCCGTGGTGCAGGAACTCATTGAGGAACGCCGCGCCGAAAAGGAAAAGGAAGACCGCGAATGAAAACCACGGTGCTGGACGCCTCCGCAATGCTGGCCATGTTCTTTGGACAACCCGGTGTGGAGACGATGCGTGAACTTTTTCACAAGGCATCCGAGGCCGACCATCCGGTGTTCATTTCGGCGGTGAACTGGGCGGAGGTGCTTTACAAAATGGAACGCAAACATGGTAGCGCCGGTTTGGAAACCGCGCGCCAGTTTGAACGCACCACGCCGCTGGAAACCGTGCCGGTGGATCGCGAACAAGCCGAGGCCGCCGCTCTGTTAAAGAACGAATACGACTTGGGATTGGCCGACGCCTTTTGCGCCGCTCTGGCAAAGCACAAAAAGGCCGAACTCGTGACGGCCGACCACGAATTCAAAGCCGTCGAGAAGGAAATCAAAATCAACTGGCTGAAATGACTACATTAAAAGCCAAATCACTTTCGAATCACGAGATTGTAACACTCGCGGTTTATTTGCTGGGAGGAGACACAATGCGAATAGACCATGAAGATGTTGCCGTCAAAGCCAACGAGCTTGCGCCGGGGCGGTTCACATGGCGCAAATATAAAAATCAAATCAACATAAAAAATATTTCTGCGTTCTTGTGGGACGCAAGAAAGCCAAAGAACGGCGGTTATCTTATTGGAACAGATGTTGACGGTTGGATGCTAACCGAGCAGGGACTAAAGTTTGTAAAAGCAAATTTAGGAGGACTAAAAAGTTCTACACTGGGGAGAAACCCCTTGAATCCAAAAGAAAGAAGCCTATTGCGACGCGAGCGTGAAAGATTGTTGGCGACTGATGCTTTTGCAAAATTTGCTTCAAACCAAGGCGATGCAATTTCATTACGGGAGGCCGAATCGTTTTTTCGCGTTGATGCTTACGTTACCGGCGATGCTCGCGCGGAAAAGATTCTACGAACAAAAAATCGTTTTGCGGATGACGCGGAACTCGGTTCGTTAATTAAATTACTAGAATCCAAACTATCCAAAGGAGTGGGAACATGAGTGCTACAATGAAATTGGTGGTCAAAAGCCATGTTGCTCGGGACTTGATCCAAAGTGCCGGGCTATTCAAATCAGACAAGCTGGTTGTGTGGGAATACGTTTCAAACGGATTGCAATATGTCGGTGCTGGAACTAATCCGGTGGTCAAGGTTTCACTCGACAGCCGCAAGAAGCGAATCTCCATTCAAGACAATGGTCGGGGAATGGATTGGAATGGCCTTCAGAATTTCTTCGTGATGCACGGTGAAAACATTGACCGGAAGGAAGGACGGCCAGGTCGCGGGCGATTTGGCACAGGAAAATCAGCCGCATTCGGGATAGCTGAAGTGATGAGAATTACCACGGTGCGGAATGGCAAACGCTCACAAGTAGAGTTGAAGCGTTCCAGTATTGAGTCCATGTCATCTGAAGAACCAATTCCCGTCGAGGTTCACGAGTCTGAAAAGGCCGTCTCTGCGACGAGCGGAACTTTGATTGAAATTGAAGGTGTCCATCTTCGGTCGTTGGATCAAGCGGGCATCATCCACTACATTGAGCGGCACCTTGCTCGATGGCCAAAGAACGCGACTGTGTTCGTCAATAATCACGAATGCGAATTTAATGAGCCACCAGTGGCGTCGGAACATCGTTTCACTCCCGAAGGTGAGGCGTTTGAAAAACTTGGCGATGTCGAATTGGTAATCAAAGTTTCAAAATCATTTTTAGAGGACGATCTTCGTGGTGTTTCGGTTTTCTCGAATGGTGTGTGGCATGAAACAACGCTAGGTGGCAGCGAGGGGCGAGAAATGTCGCAATACATCTTTGGAGAAATTGATGTGCCGGCACTCGACGACGATAAATCACCCGTTGCGCCGTTCGACGTAAGCCGGTCAATGCAGCTCAATCCAGAAAATGAAATTGTTCGTGCGCTTCATGCTTTTGTTGGAAACAGAGTTGAAGAAGTTCGACGCGCCCTGCTAGATGCCGACAAAAAGCGGAAGACCGAAGAAGACACAAAGAAATTGGCCGAACAAGCTTCAGAAATTGCACGCATCATCAATGAAGATTTTGAGGCGTTCCGTCAGCGTGTTGCTAAAATTCGGGCAAAAACACGCGGTGGCCCGAATTTGAGCCAGGACGAACAAGGTGGGGATGATTTAGGTGATGATTTAATTTTCGGTTCAGATATCCCAGCGATAATAACTGCGCCGAGAGGAAGTCCCGGAATAAATGGACCGCCAAATGACATTGATGTCCCACCGACTCCAGGACCAGAAATGCCACCATTCAACCCGAGCGTTGAACCAGCCGAGAACGCTGAACCCAAAGGCTGGCCCGCAAGCGGAACAAGCACCCGCCGCCGGCCATCGGGAGGTTTTCGCGTTGAGTTCAAGGACATGGGAGAAGTTTCGGAGCGCGCACGTTACATTGAGACCGAGCAAGCTATTCATATAAATCTGGAGCATCCACAAATTGCGGCTGCGAAAGGAAATTTTTCAGTAGAAGATCCTTCGTTCAAACGGCTCGCTTACGAAGTTGCCTTTTCTGAATACTCGATTGCAATAGCGCAACTAAAAATCAAGTCCGGTGATTGTTTCGACCTTACAGACCCGATTGTCGAAATTCGCGAAGCGTTGAACCGAATTACGCGCAAGGCAGCCAGCCTTTACGCGCAATGAACCTGTGATGAACGAAGAACATGGGACTATCAAGATACCCGCGCATCGGCCAGCGAATCGCACCAGCGATGTTGCGTGATATTTTGAATATTGAAATCCCGTCCGGGCTTTTGCCAGACAGCACGGGCAAATTTAGCAAGCTTGCGGATCTTGATGAAAGAGTCTGGCAAACGGCTTCCAAAGAAAATTGCGATCAGCTTGCTGCGCTCGTTGTCAAAGAAGTGCATAGAAATCTTCGGCGACTTCCTGTGATGGTAAGGATCAGCACGCTCCCTGCAACTGTTTCAAAAATACCTTTGGCGGAACTCGACATTCAGGTTCGCACATACAACGCTTTGAAGAATCGTTTCGGCGACGAAATAAAAACCGAAATTAAAATTCGGGACTTGATTGGCATTAGCGATTTTGGTGCTCGCAGTATGGTGGATTTTTTAGTGTCGGTAGAGGCATACTCTGTCCGCCCGCAACAAATGCAACAGCTTGACCTTATGGTTCAGGTTGAGCCTATGACAACGGTTTCGCTTGAGGAATACCCATCAAAAATTGACGTTGAGATTTCTCACTACCCAAGACGCGGACATCGAATCGCGCCAAAAACTCTGAAGAGCTTGCTGTGCATCCCGTGTGGTGACCGTCGGCTTGCGAATCTGATGCTCTGTGACCTTGATGAATCGGTATGGGACAGGCTTTCCACGCAACTCCGCAACAAACTTTCCGATGCCGTCATAAAACGGATCAAGGTTTTTCGCAGCTCATTGCGCAATCAAGCAGGTCAAATCAGGCTGCCTATGCCGCAGACAAAAGGAAAGCCTATCGTCCTGCAATTGGAGCGGCGCACTTTCAACTGCCTGAATGAGCGAGGGCTTTTGGATAATCCCCACCGCTTGGCTCAAATGACAATTGCCGAACTAATGGCGATGTCCGGATTTGGAGAAACATGTGTCGTTGATTTACTGTCATCGCTCGAATCGCAAATGACGGAAGCGTTTGTGGCAACGCCTGAAGTTTTTGCTGCCGCGCAAAAAATATCCCGCATCAAAAGTGCAGCCAACATTCGAATAGATGACCCACGTTTCGGCTTGGCATTACAAGCATTGAGGATTCGAGGTAATACTCTTCAAGAGATTTGCCAGGTGATTCTTAATGGGGTGTCTTGTCCAATGAGACCAGAGTCGTTTACGCATCGGCTTGAAGAACTCTTTTCCAATTTGCAAGCGGCGCGGCGATTACCGCTTGAAAGTGAATTGTTGGAGCTTCTGGCATTTGAGCCAAATGCTCGCAATCGAGATTTTACGGTGAGGCTGATGGGGTGGGATGGGAAAGGCGGGCAAACGCTAGAAACCATTGGGCAAAACTCTGGAATGACCCGCGAGCGTATCCGACAAATCAGCCAAAACCAAATTGACCGTATCAAAGATAAATCTCCGTATCTGCCGGTTCTGGATAGAACGCTTGAAGTAATTCTGGCGCACTCGACATGCTTGGCATCGGACTTGGAAAATGTATTTCTAAAAGAGCGTCTTTCAAAAGTTTCGTTCAAGCTTCAAGGCGTCATCAATGCCGCAGAAGCTGCTGGTCGCAACTGTCCGTTTATCATTGAAAATGGAGATGGTCAATCATACGTCATTGCACAAGAGGTGAAAGGAATCACAAAACAAATTTTGCAATTGGCCCGAAAGTCTATTTCCCACTGGGGCGTGACCACCATCGAAGATGTTGCGGCTGAAGTCAGTGGTGTTATCGGAAAACCAATTTCTAGTAAATTTGTTGCCGCTGTTGTTAACGCGCAGCCGAGTTTTGCTTGGTTGGATGAGCCGTCGGGCTGGTTTTGGTTTAATTCGACGGCTCGCAATGCTTTATTGAATCAAATTGAAAAAATTTTGTCCGTGTGCGAACGCATTCATGTGACTGAACTTCGTTCTGGAGTTTCACGCAACCACCGTCGTGAAGGGTTCGCACCGCCGCAGCGAGTCTTGCTCGCATTGTGCGAACAAGCGGGGACATACAAAGTGGAAGGGAATCTCATATGGGCTGATCCACCGCTGGATTTTTCGGAAATCCTCGCTGAAACTGAAAAAACGTTTGTGTCAGTATTCCGCAAGATCGGGCCGCTTGCGGAACTACATAAACTCGAAGATGAATGTATGCGTCAAGGGATGAATCACGCAAGTTTTTGGATGAGCCTGACAAATTCTCCAATCATCTCAAGGTTCGCTCGTTGTGTATATGGATTGCGCGGGACTGAAGTTTCTCCCGGTCAGGCAGAATCTGTGACTGTCCAACTTCGAAAAACGCGTGTGCTCTCTGACTTTGGCTGGACAAAAGCTGGCAAAATATTTCTTTCCTACAAATTGTCATCAGGGACGCTGGCAAACGGGATCGTTTCTGTGCCGGCTGGAATGAAAAAACATCTTTCTGGCGCATACGAACTCCGTGTTGCTGAAGGCGCACCGATTGGCCGGCTGGTCGTGAAAGACTCGCAAGCATGGGGACTCGGCCCGCTGTTTAGGCGGCGCGGCGGTGATCTCGGCGATTCCTTAAGAATTGTTTTTGACCTCAAATCGAAGATAGCCGTAGCTGAATTGGGACAATCTTCAATCGAAGAAGATGACGAATTCAACCATTTGGAATCAGATACGGCTTCCACTCCGGCACAAGCCAACGAATAAGGGAAGCGGCCTCCGTTTTCCGTTTTCGTTTTCGTCTTCGACGCGACGGGCTGGAGGCCGCCATTGAATTTGATTCATCAGTCCGGCAGCGGTCAGTCCAAACCGGCTTCCTTTTTCACCTGCGACCACGGGATGCGCGGCTTGCTGCCATGCGCGCTTTTGGCCCGTTCAATCGTCCGGGCGTCTTCCACGTCTGCGACCGTCTGGCGCATCCGGCGCATCAGGGATTTGGCCTGCGTCAATTGCTTGTCCAATTGGGTCAAAGCCGACCGTGATTTGCTGGGTGTTGCAATGGTGTTACTCATAAATGTCCTTCCGGTCACCCACATCATAAACGACAATGGTGCCGCCTTCCAATTCAAAAAGGACCCGATAGTTTCCCGCCCGCAGGCGGTATTTGTTTTTGAAACCTCGAAGTTTTTTGACATCCGCCGCCAGATCGTCCTGTAGCCGGTCAATTTTTCCGCCAATCAACCGCCGCGCATCCCTGGGCAGCGCCCGCAATTGGGCGAGCGCCACCGGCAGGAATTCAACCTGATAACGCATGGCCGGGTTTATTTCGCCGTCGTCACCGGCGGCGGCACGGGCGGGACGGGTTCGTCGGCGGCGCTGTGCTTGGGCGGGAATTTGCC
>PKZR01000312.1 GCA_003133815.1 Limisphaerales bacterium
TTGATGTCGCGATGGATGACCCCTTTCTGATGCGCATGCTGGATGGCGCGGCAAATCTGGATGAACAATTCCAGCCGCTGCGTGTTGTCCAGATTGTTCTCGTCGCAATACTTCGTGATGCGCGTCCCGCGCACCAGTTCCATCACGAAAAACGGCCGGCCCGTTTCCGTCGCGCCCGCGTCCAGCACCCGCGCGATGTTCGGATGATCCATCATCGCCAAGGCCTGCCGCTCCGCCTCGAACCGGGCGATCACGCTCTTCGTGTCCATGCCCAGCTTGATCACCTTCAGCGCCACCTGCCGGCGCACCGGCTCCTCCTGTTCGGCCATGTACACCGTCCCGCAACCCCCTTCACCGATCTTTTGCAGCAATTTATATCGACCCACACGGCTCCCAATCTGCTCGTCGGCCATTTCCTCTATGTCAATGTACGCTTCGTGGATGACCGCAGCCGCCTGCGCATCCACTTCCGGCGCATTTACCGCCGCCCGGCCTTGCGCAAAAAAATCTTCGGCATCGGCATGTGCCAACAGCATGGCCTCCACCGCCGCGCGCAGATGCACATCGCCTGCACAGGCTTTGTCAAGAAAACGGGCTCGAAGGACTGGATCCGGCAGATTCAATACAGCGACACACAACGCCTCCTCAAGTTGCGATTCCGGATTCATCCATTCTGATTGTTAATCCAGCGGAACAATTTGATTTTGGCGCAAATCCATTGGCGCATTACCGTCCGCAGGCTGACACCGGTGCTTTCCGCCACCTCTTCATTCGTAAGCCCGCCAAAAAATTTCAGCGACACTATCCGGGCCTTCTCCGGGTCCTCTTTTTCGAGCCATTGCATGGCCTCGTTGATGAGAAGAATATGCTCCCCCGGTGTTTCTGCGGTGATTTCCAGGTCTTCAATGGGCACACGGCTTTGGCCGCCGCCATGTTTCAATGCGGATTTCCGCCGCGCATTGTCAACCAAGATGCGCCGCATCGCACTTGCAGCCACGCCAAAAAAATGCTCGCGGTTTTTCCAAGTCCGGTCACCGTCGCCCACCAGCTGGAGCCACGCCTCATGCACCAGTGCCGTCGGCTGCAACGTGTGCCCCGCAGCTTCGCCCGCCAAACGCACCGCCGCCAAACGCCGCAACTCGCCATACACCAGCGGAAATAATTCTTCCGACGCCTTGCTCTCTCCACGACCAACTGATTGCAGCACCAAAGTGATATCGCTCATGTATGTTCTGCTGCACAATAAAACAGGATTCTTGTTGCCGCCAGTAGATTGTATCCTGAAATGACGTTTGGATTTTCGAGGAGCAATGCAATTGACCAACCTTTCGCAAATACTTCCCTGATCCAACAATCGCGTTTCAGGAATCGAATTTCATGCTGACACTGATGCCCACGGTCATCATGGGTTTGTGAAGCTGCCCGGCCGGCGACTCTCGCATTCGCATTCACAGTTCCGGCGGCATGGGCCGGCTTTCTATGTTGGGTGTCTGTGAAAGTTGGCCGTGTGAAAGAATGAACGGACAAACGGTTGAGAGGTCAAAAGCCCATGAATTGTAAAAATTACCGTGCTCTTGCCAGCCGCTGGTGGCGTCAGGAAATTCGCCCGCTCTTGATCTTCGCGCTGGTCATGTTCTCCATCCGTTCGTCATTGGCGGACTGGAACGTGGTGCCTTCCGGTTCGATGCAGCCAACCATTCTCGTCGGCGACCGCGTGTTGGTGAACAAGCTCGCATACGACCTTAAAGTGCCGTTCACCACCTGGCACATCGCAGAGTGGAGCAACCCGCAGCGGGGCGATATCGTGGTATTCTTTTCACCAAAGGACGGCACACGGCTGGTGAAGCGTGTGATTGGCTTGCCGGGCGATACTGTTGAGTTACGGAATGATCAACTCATCATCAACGGACAACCCGTGGATTATACGAATTTGGATTCAACAATATCCGGGCAGCTTTCCGGCCCTGAGCGCGCCCATGGCATTTTCTCCACAGAACAGCTTCCCGCCCATCCTCATGCGGTCATGGCCATCAACGGAGTTCCGGCGATGCGCACCTTCGGGCCGGTGCAGGTTTCTACAGATCATTATTTCATGATGGGCGACAATCGCGACAACAGCTTTGACTCACGCTATTTCGGTGCAGTTGATCGTGGTCAAATCGTGGGTCGGGTCACGAGCGTGGTTCTTTCCCTGGACAAGAGCAATGACTGGTTGCCTCGCTGGAGTCGCACCTGTTCGTCGTTGGATGGCACTGCAAAATAAAGCAGATTATAAGGTAACACCTCACAATTACCGGAGATAGTCGCTACAATTACGGTTCACGGACAGTGTCTGCCATGTCTCGGCGGCTCAGCTTTTGGATCACCCGCGCTTGCGTGTGAACCAGAAGATTCCACCGGCAGTTCCCACAAGCAATGCGGCCTGTAGTGAGAGCAGGATGATTGCACCGGTCTTGTGACTGGCCGGCCAGCCCACCACGGCGCTCAACGTCCAGGGCTGGGGTATCAGCGGCTCATCCCGCATGACGATCTGGCGCTGCTGCTGCCGCGCGCCCATTTTCACCACCACTTTGGTGTCGCCGCCGCGCGCCTGCACGTTGGCGGAATTGTTCCGCCCCGCCCCTGATTGCGACCACGCGAAGATTTGTATCGGCCCGGCGCAGACCTTGAAATGGAATCGCCCGTTCTCGTCCGTTCGCATGTTGCCATTCGGCTGGCCTTTGCCGTTGATGCTGCCCTCCGCGCCGGGCAGCGGCTTGCCGTCGGTGCCCAGCACCTGGCCGGCCAGCTCGCGGTCGGCGAGCTTCATCTTGAACGGCAACAACTGGATGCTGTTGGTACGGCTCTGGTTTTTTCCGATGTTTTTGTTCACGGAGCCATAGCCCTTGACGGAGGCATACACGTAGTATTGCTGCCCCATCGGCAGCGCCGGAATGGTGAATGCTCCTTCGGCGTTCAGTTTGATGGGCTGGTATTCCACCATGCCGCCCATGTTCCCGGCCATCATGTTCAAATTGATGTCCGCATGGGTCAGCGCGGCGCCTTTCTCATCCTGCACGGTTCCCGAAATGGAAAGGCCCGGCTCCAGCCGCAGGCTCAGGCCGGTCTTGTTGGTGACGATGGGTTCAATCGCAGCCAGGTTCTGTTCGACATCGCGCGCGATGACGAAATACTTCGCGTCGGGCATTCCCGGCTGCTTCTGCCAGTTGACGGAATATTCGCCGTTGGCGTCGGTCTTGGCAACGTCCGACGATCCCCAGCTTGGTGTGACCACCACCTTCACCCCGACGGCCGGTTTGTTGTCGGAACCAAAAACAATGCCGGTTATTTTTTGCGACACAGGATTCGAATAATAAACACGTCCACCCTCGAACCGGATGACCACATTCATGTCGCCTCCCATTGCATCCGCCGAACCGCTGTTCCCCTTGGAATTTGCGGACACCGACAACGGGCCTGCGCAGACCGCGTCAAAAGCAAACCGCCCGTCGGCATCGGTGATCGCGTTGCCATTCGGCTGGTCGTCGCCCCGGATATAGATTTGAGCACCGGCGACGGGCTTGCCGTCCTTGCCCAGAACGCGGCCCGCGAGCTTGCGGTCGGCAATTTTGAGGACGAGCGGTGGGAAATCATAGTGGTCGGCCTTCGGGTCCGCCGCATCCATCTCCTGCTGGCCGCTGCCATAACCCTTGGCGGAAACATACAAGCCATAGCTCTCCCCCAGAGGCAGCACCTCCGCACGGATGCGGCCCTGTTCATCGGAGAGAATGCGCTGGCGGCTGACCGTAAAACTTCCGTTGTCCTTGTGAAGCATGACATAAGCCGTCGCGTTTGTAACCGCCCTGCCGTTTGTGTCCTTCACACGGCCGGTCACGGTCATCGCCGGCTGCAAAGTCACATCCAGGTTGGTCGTTGTCTCATCCATGTCCTGAATGGCCGCAAGCTTCCGTTCCGTGTCACGCACAAGCAGATAATAACTCTGGTTCTGCGATCCGGCCCATGCAGGTTTCTGCCAGCTCACCGCGTAATGTCCGTCCGCGCCAGTCTTTGCTCCCGTGTCATAACCACCGTAATTGGGAAACACCCCGACGTTTGCACCCGCCACCGGCGCACCCGAAGCATCGCGCACGACGCCCATGACCTTGAACGCCGCTTCCAGTTCAATCGTGACCTGGGTCATTTGTCCATCCGTCACCGTGGTCTGGTCTTGTGCCTGGGACCAGTCCTGCTTGTTCGCGTACAAGTTGAACTGTCCCGGAGGCAATCGAAAGTAAGCCACACCATTGGTGTCTGTTGATCCGCCTTGATTGTAATCTTCCTTGTTCACCGACACGCCCGCGTCCGAAATAAGTTCATGATTGTCCTTCCCGCGGACTGTCACCTGCACAACACCGCCTTTGTAAGCTTGAATCTGCACATCAGGGGCGGCTTCGCCGGCAGCCACTTTGACAGGAACCGGCTCCGCCACCCAGTCGGCGACGGGCTCGTTGGTGAAAGTCGCCTTGACCTGATAAGAACCGGTGGGGACATCCGGAATCTGAAATGTTCCGTCCGCCGCTGACACAAAGGTTTGCTCGTCGGAGAAAAAATATCCCATCCCCGACGTCGCAGATTCAAGGCCGATCACGGCATTCGCCAGCGGCTGGCCGGAACCGCGCACGACGACTTTGCCAGTGACGACGACGGCCGGGTCGAGCGTGAGTGTGATGTTTTCCTGTCCGGCGTGAAACGGCAGTTCATCGTATTGGAACGAATTGGCAGCTTGATGCAGCGCCAGGCCGCTTTTTTTCACCTCGATAAAGGCCTGCCCGTCGGCGGGAAAGTTTTCGATGCGGAATTTCCCGTCCGCCGAGGTGCGCGTGGAAAAGAGTCCGCGTGCGATTTTCCCGAACACATAGTTTGGCTGGCCGTAGTCGCTCAGGCTGCTGTTCAAGGCGGACGGCACCCACACTTCCGCATCGGCCACCGGCTGGCCCGCGTCATCCACCACCACACCCGCGAGCGTGGAAGATGCGGCGGCGACAATCTTCTGCGGTTCCAGCGGGGCGGAATACCATGTCCTCCAGGCTGGTGCCATCCCGGCCTTCGTCACCAGCACGACCGCCTGTCCTTGAAACGTCGGAAATTCAAACGCACCCTGGCCATCCGTCGTGGCCTGCTGCCTTGCCTCCATTTCGATCCGCCCGGAACTGGCACGCGCCGGATATTGATAACATTCCACGGTTGCACCCGCCACCGGATTGCCCTGCGCGTCAACGACCGTGCCGGAAAATTTTGCAACGTCATTGGTCGCTGCGCGCAGGTTGAATGTCAGCGCCAGCGCCAGCAGCAGGAGGTATTTCAGAAATGTTTTCATGTCCAAATCTCTTTGAGTTTCACCATTTCAATATCTGGCAGCCGTAAAGCCCCCCGGCCGTCATGCCCGCATGCGCCTGAAATTCCACCCTCACCTCGTCTTTGCCCGCCGTCAGGCTTTTGGGGATTTTATATTCCATGTCGACAAAATGCCCGGGTGCGACGGCGTTGAGGTCCTGCGTCGCAATAATCTGGTCGTCCACCACGATGTCAAATACGTGGTTCTTGTTCTCGTCGCCCGAATAACGGCAGTTCAGCGTCATCGCCTCGTGCGGCAGCACTTTCATCGTGTAACCAAACGATCCGCCACGGGTCGCGGTGCGGAAGGTTTTCCCCTTGCTCGTCGTTGAGGAATACATCTGCCCGTCCACATCATGGTCATCCTCGTTCTCGCCCATGACCACTTCATCCACCACACGCGACTCCAGGGCCGCGATGGCCTCCGGCGTTTCGCGCAACACCTTCACCGGAATGGAAAGCCAGTGTTCCAAAAGAAAGGTTGCCGCCAGCGCCACCGTCGCCATCAGCACGCTGTAGCTGATGATCAGCCCTGCGTTGGCCATTTTCTCCCCAACCAAAAAAATGTTCCGGCGCATCCGCCCTTTGGCCATGTGCCCGCAAATGATTCCCGGAATCGAACCCAGCGGCACGAACACCGAGCAGATCAGGGACGCCACCGCCAGCGCGGAAATTCGGTCCGGTGCCTGTTGCTTGATGCTGGCTGTGGCTGGGGCCGGGTTCGCCGGCCGCGCTGCCGTCTGGGGAAGTGGCGGGGGCGGAGCAGCTGCGCCACTGGCTGCAACGTCCGCCAGGACCGTGCCCGGCAACGAAGCGGCGGCGGGAATCGTGATGGCCTTTTGGCAGGTGGGACAGGCAATCCCCGCGCCTGTGTAGGCGGTGTCGGCCAATATTTTCTGGCCGCATTCCGGACAAAGGAATTTAAATTCGCTCATCAGGCCCTTTCTATTCTCAGTTTCTGAACTGACATTTCCAAGATGGTTTTTCTGCCCATGACCAGTGTGGAGATTTTTGTGATTTTACCCCTTCGGCAGGGATTTACAAGCCTTATTTTCAGCCCGCGCCCAATGCCCAAAGCCTCTTCAACTTCTCCCTTCCCCACCTCCGCACTCCGCCAGAGGAGCAGCCCTGGTTGACCACGGCTATCAACTTCTGCGCACCCAGTATTTCCAGCATCTGCCGGGCGGGCATGGAACCGGTCGAATACCGGCGCGCGGGAATCTTGGATTTTTCCAGGCATTCATCCACCCGTTCCGCCGAGGAAAAGAGGGCCACGGCCGAGCCGCCGCCGCGCACCTTGAACAGGATGAACGGCATGGGGGCGCCGTTCTTGAGTTCGATTTTTTCACCCTCGATTTCGGGATGGTAACGCACCAGAAACCAGAGGTCGCCCTGGGCGAGCTGCCGGTAGAATTCGGGGGTGCCGGCGGCGCTGCGTTGCAGTGCAAGAATGGCCCGGTCCAAATCATTCATAGGTGTTGACAGCGATTCTGCTCCCGAAATCCCGCAGCGTCAATTCCCCGATTCCAGATTTACGATATTCGATATTCGATTTCCGATTTGCGCCCCCAACTTCCATCTCCCAACTTCTGCCTCCCACTTGTCACTTTCCGGAAACCGGCGTGCAAGAAACTGCATTGCGCCTCTGCCGGATTTTTGATTTCCTAGCGATGGATTGGAAGAGAAGCTGCCGGACCGCAGCACTGATGTTTGCGTTCGGACACTGCTCCTTCGATTTTTGCCATGTTTCTAAACGTCATTCAACTGGCCGAATCACTCGGCGTGGAAGAGAATGTCGTCGAGGACTGGATTCGCAACGACGGGCTGCCGCATGTGACCGACCGTGGACGGCTGCTGTTTGACCGCGCGCAAGTGGTGCACTGGGCGGAATCGCACGGGCTGGCCGCCAGGGTCGGCTTCCTCGCGCCGGAACGCGCCAAAATACAGGGCGCAAGTAAACTCGAAGCCATGCTGCGCACCGGCGGCATCTGGCGCGACGTGCCCGCCGCCAATGTCCTCAATTTGTTCGCGGACATCGTCGCAAAACTGCCGGGCACGACGCCTCCCATTCGCCAGATGTTGCAGCAGCGTCTTTGTGCGCCAAATGGAATTTCCTGGGCGCTGGTCGGCGGCGGCCTCGCGTTGCCGCACTTGCGCACGCCCATCGCGCTCGGACGTGACTCGGGCATCTTCGCCATCCTGCTGCTTCGCGACGCGCTCACCGTCAACGAACCCGCGCCGGACGAGCAGCCCGTCACGCGGCTGCTGTTCTTCGTCGCGCCGTCGCCGCGCGCGCATCTGGAAATGCTGGCCCAGTTGAGCACAGCCTTGTTGCGCGGCAATCTTGGGAGGCTGATCAATGATGCTTCGCCCGACGACGAAATTTTCGCCGCCGTTGCCGCCGCTGAAATTCCCGGCAGGAAAGAAGGCGGCGCATGACCACCGGCTGGCTGCTGTTGATGGCGGGTATGGGACTTGCCGCCGGGATTCTGAGCGCTTTCAAATCGCCGCGCGTCTGGCTGGTGGTCACGCTGTGCGGCGCAGTCGCCGCTTTCTCTGCGGCAGTGTGCATGCTTGCCAGCGGAGTGGTTTGGGACTGGCAGCCGGGCTTCGTCATCGGCGGTGAGGCGCTCCATCTTCAGCTCGACGGAATCAGCGCGTTCTTTTTGGTTTTGCTTTCGGTCCTGGGCGGCGCTGGAACTTTATATTCAAGTGAATACTGGTCGGACAAAGCTCATCCGGACTCCGCGCCTTCGGGCCGCGCATGGTGGAACGCCCTGTTGCTCAACATGGGTTTTGTACTGCTCTGCGCGAACGGACTGCACTTCCTTATCGCCTGGGAAATTTTCACCGTCTGCGCGTATTTTCTCATCACGCGGGAACGTCAGCGCCCCGAAGCGCGAGCGGCCGGCTGGCTTTATCTCGCCGCGTCGCATGTGGCCATGATTTTCTTGTTCGCCTTTTTCGCGTTGCTGGCGGCACGCACGGGAAGCTGGGAACTTGGGCCGATGCGCGAACGCACGGAACTCGCGCCGTTGTTCTGGCTCGCGCTCGTCGGCTTCGGCATCAAGGCCGGCATTTTTCCGCTGCACATCTGGCTGCCTTCCGCGCACGCCAATGCTCCGAGCCACGTCTCCGCCATCATGTCCGGCATGGCCATCAAGATGGGCATTTACGGAATCGTGCGGTTCACCGGCTGGCTGCCCACGCCGGATTCGGCGGGCTGGGTCGTGGCCACGCTCGGCGTCATCAGCGCGGTGCTCGGTGTCGCGTTTGCATTAGGACAACACGATCTCAAACGCCTGCTCGCCTATCACAGCGTGGAAAACATCGGCATCATTCTCATCGGCCTAGGCTTCGCGATGATCGCCGCATCGCACGGCAACGCCGCGTGGGGACAGCTCGCGCTCGCTGGTGCGCTGCTGCACGTCTGGAATCACGGCCTGTTCAAGGCTCTTTTGTTTCTCGGCGCGGGTTCGGTGTTGCATGCCACCGGCACGCGCGAAATGAGCCGGCTCGGCGGACTCTGGCGCGCGATGCCGTGGACCGCCAGCCTGTTCGCGCTCGGCGCCACCGCCATCGCCGGCCTGCCGCCGTTGAACGGCTTCGTCAGCGAATGGCTCGTCTATCTCGGCCTGTTCGACGCCGTGTCGGCGCACGGTCACGCTGCGTTCGCAGCGATTCTCGCCGCAGTGGCGTTGGGCATCACCGGCGCGCTCGCGCTGGCATGTTTTGTCAAAGTCTGCGGCGTGGTTTTCCTGGGCCTGCCGCGCAGCCGGGTTGCGGAACACGTTCACGAATGCGGCTGGCGGATGCGCCTTCCGATGCTCGTGCTCGGCGCAGCGTGCGTGGCCATCGGCCTCGCGCCCATTTTATTTTGGCCGGCGATTGCAGCGGCTGCAACCGCCTGGCAACCGGCTTTGGCCAATGCTAACGCGTTGCCGACCGTGCCGCTGGTCACGCTCGGTGCATTTCATCTTGCGCTGGTCGCGCTCGTCATTTTGGCCGCGGTGTTTCTCTGGCGTCGCGTGCAGCACAACGGCGTGAGCCGCGCTGGAACGTGGGACTGTGGTTACGCCGCGCCGACGCCACGGATGCAATACACCGCCGGCTCGTTCTCCGGCATCATCACCGGCTGGTTCGATTGGATTCTGCGCCCGCAACGGCATGCGCATTTGCCCAGGGCAATGTTTCCGGCGCACGCTGATTTTGAGGAACACACGTCGGAAACGGTTTTGGAAAAGGTCGTGGAACCCGCCGGTTCCTTCGTGATGCGGATTTCTGCGGCCGCGCGCCGTCTGCAACACGGCCGCGTGCAATCCTACATTTTATATCTGGTGCTCGGCCTCGTTGCGCTGGCGATACTCGCCGTGATGGGAGGCTCAAAATGAACATTTTGTGCGTCGCAATATGTTTGGGTAGCGGTGACGCCTCGTCACCGGAAAGTGGTTGCGACGCCCTCGTCGCAATTCTTCAAACGCGGGAAGTGCAGGGTTGTCAACCGGCGACGAAGGCGTCGCCGGCACTTTTCTGCAACGAGGCGTCGCAGCTACGCGCAGGCTGGCTTCCGCATTTCGGTTTACAGGAGGCGTTTTCATGACTGCGGTGTTTGACATCTTTCTGCGGCTCGCCGTTTGGCTGCTGCTCGCGCCGCTGCTGCCCGGCATCATCAACAAGGTAAAGGCGTGGGTCGCGGGCCGGCGCGGACCGCCGGTGCTGCAGCTTTATTATGATCTCGCCAGGCTCTGGCGCAAAGGGGTCGTCTTGAGCACGGCGGTTTCACCCATGCACGTCCTCGGCCCGGCGATCGCTTGGGTTGCAATCATCGCGGCGGCACTGTTGCTGCCGGTCGGCCCGGCGGGCGCGTCGCTTTCGTTTCGCGGTGACGCGTTGCTGTTTGTTTATCTGCTCGCGTTCGCGCGGTTTTGCATCGCCCTCGCCNNCCGCGCTGCTGACGCTCTGTGTGCAAAGCGGCAGCGTGTCGCTGGTCACGATGCTCGCGCCATCGGCGGGCGCGGGCGCGGCGCTGCTCGCGGCAGGCTTGTTCGGCGTGCTGCTTGCGGAAAACTGCCGCGTGCCGTTCGACGACCCGAACACGCATCTCGAACTCACGATGATTCACGAAGTCATGGTTCTCGACCACAGCGGCCCGCCGCTCGCCGCCATCCTCCATGGCGCATCGCTGAAGCTGCTGCTCTTTGCCGTGCTGCTGACCGAAGCCGTGCTGCCGCTTGGCAAACTGACTTTGCCTCAGGCCGTCGGTGCGCTGATTGCCTCGGTGTTCGTCGTCACGGTCCTGGTCGGGCTGGTTGAATCATTGTTGGCACGGCTCGCTTTCCGGCGCGTCCCGCTCCTGTTGACGACCGCATTCCTGCTGTGCCTGTTCGCGCTGCTGGTCGCGTGGAAAGGCGGCATGCCATCATGAGCGGCACGATGAATCTGCTGATCGGCCTGGCGATGGGCCTGAGCCTCCTCGCGCTGGCGAGCAGCCGGCTGCCGTCGGTAATCCGCGCGGCGGCGTTTCAAGGCATGATCCTCGGCACGCTGCCTCTGCTCCTCGAGGAAAAGTTTCACTGGCTCGTCGTCGCCGTCGCCATCGGCACGATCACGGTGAAGGGTTTCATCATCCCAAACCTGCTGCGGCGGGCGTTGCGCGCGGCGAACATTGACCGCGAAGTCGAGCCGCTGATCGGTTTCGTGCCGTCGCTGCTGCTCGGCGCGGCGGCGATCATCGCCGCCGCCGCGCTCGGCAGCGCTCTGCCGTTGCTGCCCGAACACGCCAAAACCCTTCTCGTGCCGGGCTCGTTCGCCACCGTCGTGTGCGGATTTATTTTGCTCATGGCGCGCACCAAGGCCATCTCGCAGGTCTGCGGCTACTTGATTTTGGAAAATGGCATCTACCTGTTCGGCCTGCTGCTCATCAACTCCACGCCGCTGCTGGTCGAGGCCGGGATTCTGCTGGACCTCACCGTGGCGGTGTTCGTCATCGGCATCATCGTGGACCGGATCCAGCGCGAGTTTGATACATTGGACACCCGCAAACTCACCTCGTTGCGCGAATGAATGAAATACTTCTCATCGCCGTGCCGCTGGTTTTCGCCGCCGCCGCATTCACGTGGCCCAACGAGCGGACGCGACCATGGCTGCTCCCGGTCGCCGGCGCGCTTCATGCCGTGCTCGCGCTGTGGCTGCTCGTGGATCCGCCGGTGCTCGCGGCAAATGCGTGGTTCGGATTCGATCTTCTGGCGCGTGCCGTGCTGCCGATGGTGTCGCTGCTGTTTCTCGTTTGTTCGGTTTACGGCGTGACGTATCTGCACATCCGCGCCGAAAGAAACAACCGCGTGTTTGTCACCGCGCTGCTCGCGATGCTGGGCTTGTTGAGCCTCGCGTTGCAGGCGCAAAACCTCGGCCTGCTCTGGGTCGCGGCGGAGGCCACCACGCTGGTGACCGTGCCGCTGCTGCACTTCAACCGCACGGCGCGCGCGTTCGAGGCCTCCTGGAAATATCTGCTCGTCGGCGGCACGGGCATCGNNGCGTTGCTCTCGCGCCCGTGGCTCATCACCGCGTGGGTGCTGCTGCTTGCCGGTTACGGCACGAAAATGGGTCTCGCGCCGATGCACACATGGAAGCCGGACGCCTACGGCGAAGCGCCCGGAATGGTCGGCGCGCTGCTCGCGGGCGGCACGACCACGATGGCGTTCGTCGCAATTCTGCGCGTGAAACAAGTCGTGGACGCCGCCGGTGCGGGCGCCATGACGGAGCGCACGCTGCTCGTGTTCGGATTGTTTTCCATGCTTGTCGCAGCGTTGTTTTTGCTCGGCACACCGGACTTCAAGCGGATGCTCGCCTATTCGAGCGTCGAACACATGGGCATCCTCGCCGTCGGCGCGGCGCTCGGCGGCGCGGGCATCTGGGCCGCGCTGTTCCATGTCTGGACGAATGCCCTGACGAAAGGNNGCGCTGTTCCTGAGCGCTGGCAACATCCGCCGCGCCGCCGGTGCGCAAACCCGGGACAATGTCTGCGGCATGGCATGGCGCACGCCGGGTTCGGCGCGGATTTTCGTTGTGGGAATCCTCGCAGTGACGGCGTGTCCGCCGTTCGGGGTGTTCTTCAGCGAGTTGAAAATCATCCTAGCCACCTTCCAGACGAACAACCTGTTCGCGGCCACCGTGTTTCTCGGCTGCCTGCTCTTTGCGTTTTTCGGAATGGTGCGGCTCGTGTTCGCCATCGTGGATGGACGGCCGCGCGCCGCCGCGCGCAAGTCAACCGAGCGCTTTCCCGAACTGCCCGGCGTCATCATCCCGCCGCTGCTGTTCCTCGCGTTCTCGCTCTGGCTCGGTCTTGCCACGCCTTCGTTGTTGCGTGAGGCATGGACAGCCGCCGCAAGATATTTGTTCCCGACGCCATGAATTCAATCTGCAAATTTCTCCTCATGGGCAACGGCTCAAGCGTGCCGTGGGCGGACGTGCCGGAATGGCCGGCGGCTGAATTCGTCGCCGCGACCGCCGCCGAACTGGAACGGGGCGGACGCCTCTGCGCCTGGTTCGGTGTGCCGGAAAATTCCGCCACGCGGCTCGTCGCCGTGATTGCGTTCGATTCCGAAAACACGCTTGCCGTCGGCCGCAGCGCGCCGACGACCAAAAGTTATCCGTCGCTCACGTTGCGGCATCCGCAGGCCCACATGTTCGAACGCGAAGTCTGGGAACAGCACGGCCTCGTGCCCGAAGGCCATCCGTGGCTGAAACCTGTGCGCCGTCAGGATGGTGGCCACCCGGCGGTCGGGCAATTCTTCCGGGTTGACGGCGGCGAGATCCACGAAGTCTCCGTCGGGCCGGTTCACGCGGGCATCATCGAGCCGGGCCATTTCCGTTTTCAATGCAACGGCGAGGAAGTCTTGTATCTTGAAATCGCGCTCGGCTACCAGCATCGCGGAGTCGAGGAGGCGGTCGCGGGCGGGCCGCACCGCGCGACGATGAGCCAGATGGAGACCGCCGCCGGCGACACGACCATCGGTCACGCGACGGCCTACGCGACAAATCTCGAATCGCTCGCCGGCACCGAAGCTCCCCTGCGCGCCCAATGGCTGCGCTCCATCGCGCTCGAACTGGAACGGCTCGCCAACCACACCGGCGACCTCGGCGCACTCGCCAACGATGTCGCGTTTCTGCCCACGGCCTCCGCATGCGGAAAAATTCGCGGCGATTTTCTGAATCTCACCGCCATGATCTGCGGCAACCGTTTTGGGCGCGGCATCGTCCGCCCCGGCGGCTGCAAACGCGATTTGGAACCGGAACGCGCCGCGCAACTGCTCGCCAAACTCCGCGTCGCGCTGGCTGAAGTGAATCAGGCCGCTGAATGGCTGTGGGACTCGAATTCCGCCCGCGCCCGATTTGAGTTCACCGGCACAGTCTCCTCCAGACAGGCCGCCGAGATCGGTTTGGTCGGCGTGGCCGCGCGGGCTTCCGGCCTGGTGCGTGATGTTCGGTTTGATCATCCTGCTGGCTGGCATCGCTTCGCGCCCGTGCCGGTGGCGGTGTGGCCCGGCGGCGATGTGTTTGCCCGTGCGCGGGTGCGCTGGCTGGAAATTCAACGCTCGGGAAAATTTCTCGAGGAACAGCTCGTCGCGCCGCCGGACGGGGAAAACTTCAACGCACCCGGCTCGCCCGCCGCTGACGCTTTTGCCGTGGCGCTGGTCGAAGGCTGGCGCGGCGAAGTCTGCCATGCCGCCCTCACCGATGCCGCCGGGGCCTTCCGCCGCTATAAGATTGTGGACGCATCATTTCACAACTGGCTTGGCCTTGAAATGGCGATGCGCGGCCAGGCCATTTCCGATTTCCCCATCTGTAACAAAAGTTTCAACCTGTCCTACTGCGGCGTTGACCTTTGACCATGCCTGCAACGAATCCCATCACCCACCGCCTGCGACAAGGCTGCCAGACCATGGCGTTTCCAGACGGTCCGCCGCCCGCGCTGCCAGACCGCCATGGCGGCGCATTGCGCGTCGAGGCTGCGAAATGTGCCGAAGGCTGCAATGCCTGCGTTCCGGTCTGCCCCACGCAGGCCATCACCCGCGAGCCGGGCAAACCCGTCGCGCTCGATTTGGGCAAATGTATCTTCTGCGCCGCCTGCGTCGAGGCGTGCCCCACTAAAGCCATCACGCAAACAGGCAATCATCAAATGGCGGTTCGGCGGCGCGAAGATCTGCTGCTCGGCAAATCCGGCGGGGAGGAACTGCGTCTTGCAGTCGCGCTGGATGAAAAGTTGAAAAAGCTTTTCGGCCGCTCGCTGCGGCTGCGGCAGGTGAGCGCGGGCGGCTGCAACGCCTGTGAGTCGGACGTGAACGTCCTCGGCACCATCGGCTGGGATTTGAGCCGGTTCGGCATCCAGTTTGTCGCGTCGCCGCGCCACGCGGACGGCCTGCTCATCACCGGCGCCGTCAGCCGCAACATGGAACTGGCCCTCAGGAAGACTTACGACGCCGTGCCGTCGCCGAAAATTGTCATCGCGGTCGGCGCGTGTGCGATAGCGGGCGGACCGTTCATTGGTCATCCGCAGGTACTGAACGGCGCCAGTTCCGTCGTGCCGGTGGATTTGTTCATTCCCGGCTGCCCGCCACACCCGCTGACGATTCTGGACGGCCTGCTGCGGCTGTTGGGAAGGTTGGACTGAATTCCAATCGACGTCCCGTGCCGACCGGATTCCGCATTCGCATTGACAGCTTCGGCGGCATGGCCCAGCTTTCTGCTATAGACACGTTGACTATGTTTGAAGATCCGACAAAGCCACCAACGCCATCAGAGTATGCGGTTATCGCTTGGGTCATCAGGCGTTGGTCAGTGGATGGCTTTTTCAGGTGAGTTGGGAGTAAGCGGGTATTATTTCATTCCGATATTTGTAAGTGGAGCAGTCGGTGCGTTTTGTTTGTTTTGGCCAGCACGGAAGCCACCCAAATTAAATCAGTGATATCCTAGCTCCCAACTTCACACTTCACGCCCCTCACCCCACGGTGGCCGTCCGCAAGGACCCGTCCAGAAGGACTAAAACAAAAAGGGCGCGGCTCGTCAGTCGCGCCCGTGCTTACTTTCTTCCATCTCCTAACTTCCATCNNCCCCCTCACGCCGATGCACTCAACGTCCCGGCATGACCCGGCAGGTCCAGCGCCGTCGCCGTCACCGTCAACGACGCCTTCGCCGACGCATCCGCCGTCGCCACGTATTTCCACGTGCCAGACACCGCGTCATACGTCGCCGCACCGCTCTCCACCGCCGTCTGCGTGTTGTCCACTATGGACACCGTCACGCCCGTCACCGCGATGTCGTCATGCGCCCTGATGAGGATCGCATCGCCGACATGTTTGTGATAGCCGGTCACATTGACCTCATCCACCACCGGCGGGTTCAGGTAATCGCCCACTGCAAGGGCGAACACCGGTTTATGCAGTTGCTTGGCCTTGGCCTCATAAGGCAGTACGGCCACCGGATCCGCCAGCACGGCCTTGGCGTATAGCACGCCCTTACGGAACAGCTCCTTCTGCTCCTGCTGCGCCGGCGTGTTCGGCTGCTTCACCGAATCAGGCTTTGCGGCCACGATGTCCTGTCCCTCACGCGACTTGAACACCATTTTGCCCATCCCACCGTGCATGTGTTTCACCGTGGGATGATAGTTGATTAACATAATTAACTTTCCTCTTCCGAGGCGGCTTCACATCGCCCGCAGGGTCCAAATGCGTTGGACATCGGCGCCCGTGATTGGGTCATCGGACCTCAAGCCGTCGGTTTCCAAATATCCGGCTCGCCTGAAATACCAGTGAGACATTGCCATGAATCCGTCTTGATTTCGACCCTAGCACACGCTGTCTAATGACCGTCAAGCAATTTATTTAACTTTTTTTAACTTTCTTTTGGCCTCGGTTATTCCGTCAGATCTGCTGCTGTTTTGACCGATTACACGAAAACTTAAACTGCCCAGTCAGCGCAAAGCAATTTCGCCTGTTCCAAAACTGTTTGTGTGGCCTTTTCCTGCTTGTCCGGCGGATAACCGTATTGGCGGAGAATGCGGCGGACGAGGACGCGGATTTGTGCCTGCGCGCTGATTCACGAAGCGTCCAGTCAATCGTCACGCTTTTGCGAACATGCGAGACCAGTTCGCGGGCGATGTTTTTTCAGCGTCGGCTCGCCGAGAACTTTCACCGCGATGTCGTTGGTTTCCAACGCGTCGTAAAATGCCACTTCATCATCGCTCAAGCCCAGTTCTTTGCCGCGCTTCTGCCCCTCGCGCATTTGCTTGGCAAGTTCGATCAATTCCGCGATGACCTGCGCGGCTTCGATGGTGCGGTTTTGGTAGCGGCGGATGGTGGCTTCCAGCATTTCGGCGAAGGAACAGGCCTGGACAAGATATTTCTTCGAGCGGATTTTTAATTCGTTGTTCAGCAGCTTTTGCAACAATTCCACGGCGAGATTGCGCTGGGGCA
>PKZR01000434.1 GCA_003133815.1 Limisphaerales bacterium
ACCTGCTGGCGCGCGATGGCGAGCGCGGCCTCGTAATCGCCGGCCTTGATGAGTTGCGCGAACTTCGGCGACCCGGCGACATTCGTGCGCTCGCCGATGTTCAGAAAATTTGTCTGCGGCCGGACGGTGAGCGCATCCAATCCGCTCAAACGCAAATATGGTTCAACCGTCGGAACTTTGCGCGGCGTGAGCGGGCGCACCGTCTCGATCACGCGGGCCATGTGCCGTGGCGTCGTGCCGCAACAGCCGCCAACGATGTTAAGCCAGCCGTTCTGTGCCCACTCGCGCAATTGCGGCGCGAGCGATTCCGGCGTTTCTGGAAAACCGGTCGGCAGCAGCGGGTTCGGCAAACCGGCGTTCGGATAGGCGCTGACATAAATCGGCGCGATGCCGGAAAGTTCCTCGATGAGCGGACGCAATTCCTTCGGCCCGAGCGCGCAGTTCATGCCGACGCTCAAGAGCGGCACGTTGGCAACGGAATTCCAAAAGGCCTCGACCGTCTGGCCCGTCACACCGCGATTGCTTCCAGCTTGGATGAAGGTGACGCTCGCGAGAATCGGGACAATGCGATTTCTGTCTTCTGCCTTCTGACTTCCAACTTCTGAAAATGGCAGCGGGCTGATGCCACGCTTATCAAAAACATTTTGAATCGCGAAAAATGCCGCACGCGCATTGAGCGTGTCAAAAATGGTTTCGACAAGCAGAACATCCGCGCCGCCGTCAAGCAGTCCGTTGATTTGCTCGCTGTAAGCCGTGACCAGTTCGTCGTAATCCGTCCCGCGCGCGCCGGGATTATTTACGTCAGTTGAAATAGAAGACGTTTTCGTCGTCGGGCCGATGGCGCCTGCGACAAAACAAATCCGGCCGGGCTGCGATTTTTCCACCGCATCCGCCGCGCGCCGCGCGCATTCCGCGCCCGCCTTGGACAATTCGTAAGCCAGCGACTCCATACCGTAATCCGCGAGCGAGATGGACTGCGCGTTGAATGTGTTCGTCTCAATGATGTCCGCGCCCGCTTCGAGATACTGACGGTGAATGCCCTCGATGACCTGCGGTTGCGTGACGTTCAGGAGATCGTTCAGACCCTTGAGGTCCTTGCCGCGCCAGTCGGCGAAACGCGCGCCGCGAAATGCCGCCTCATCCAGCTTGTGCTGCTGCACCATTGTGCCCATCGCGCCGTCAATGATGACGATGCGTTCGCGCAGAAGGCTCTGGAGATGTTCGATTCTGTCCGGCATAGGCTTAAATTATCCGGCACAAAACTAACGGAAATCCTTCTGTGAAGCAAATAATAAATCAACGCATCTTGATTTGATGATATGAAATAAATCAATTGAAGAGCTTAACAATCCGGCGGAACAGGAACCGGAAAGATCCTGGTGAATTCAACTCACCGGGCATCTGCGAATTTGTAGCCTTGCAGACGATAGCCCGCGATAAAGTTGGTCAGTCCTTCCGTCGGGCGGCTTTTCGCCTCATCCAGCACCAGCGCGTTTCTGAACCGGCCCAAGGCCAGATAAGCCCGATAGGTGCTTGGAACGGAAATGAAATCTGCCAGACGCTTTTGTCCTGAATACATTTGCGCCAGATCCTTGTTCAACTGCTGCATGTCGCCGATTGGTTTATTAGTGCTCAATACATTTGGAAAGAATTTGGCATAGTAATTCGTCAGCAATCGTCCCTGATCCTGCCTGGTTTCCTGCGCGGAGAAGTTTTCCAGATACTTCAAGATGTTTCGCTGTTCCGGCGTGACCAGTTCGATGCGCCCGACCATCACACGGGTGATGTCGGCTGGAAGGGATATCTGCAGCGGCAGGTAATAATCCGTCCACTCGCGCGGCACCATGAAGAAAACCCGGAGCCCTGCGCTTTTGAAGTACGACACCTCCCATGTGTTGAGCAATGCCTGCGCTTCATCGTCAAACAATCCTTCCGCCATCAGCGACGCCTTTAGGGACGACATTAATTTTTCCAAGTTGTCGGTGCTGAAATCCCCGGCGTCGAAATTGGCTGCGGTCGTCGTCAGGATTTTGGTCGGGTCAGGATTGATCTCCAGCGGGGGCAGGGGACGGAACGCGATGGTTCCATCGCGGCGGATGTCCACCAGCCAGACTGACTGAATTGTCAGAGGCCGGTCAACGGGCACATTCTCCAACTGGCTGCGGAACACGAACCGACCGTCCTCGCGCGAAACCTTCAGCGGCGCGTCAATGTGGCCGATGCCGCGATAGAACAGGAATTTTTCAGACTCGCCGTTTGTTGCTTGTACGGTGGACGCCCTGACGGCGCGTGGCGATGTCCAGACATGGGCGGACGTCTCCCTCTTGGGCGAGCCATGGCCGATGTTCAAACCGCTCCATTCCAGTTTGCTGTCCGTGTCTGAATGGATGGGGCCGAATCGGAACCAGCCGTTTGTGTCCAGTCCCGGTGCTGTGGCCATTGCATCGGGATAAAATTCCGTCAGCAGGCCGCCGTGAAATTTCACGGACACATCGGCGGTTTGGAGGATCTCTGATTTCGGCGCGTGAAAATAAATCACCGGCGTCTCCAGCCGCATAGTCACATCCGGATGGCAGCTCGGTGCGCCCTTGAAAAAGGTGGGTGGAACCTCAGACGTTCTTAGCAGGGCCAAATAATCCAATTGATGGACAAAATCCGGTACCGGCTCGTCATCGGTGTTGATGCCGCCAATGGCGTTGCCGGATTCATCCTGAAGCGAGGTGAACGTGCCCCACTCGTGGATCGTCCATTTATCCTGCGCCCTTGCGGACACCGTCAGAGCCAGCAGAACACATCCAATCAGCCCGATGGTTTTATTCATGGACCGAATATGGCGCTTTGAATGGGAGAGTTGTCATAAAATTGTAAAAGATTGGTATTAATTATCTGTGGGAAACCTGAAACAGGGATGGCGTTCCTGCCCTGGTGGTGGGCCCTGGCAAGCAGATGCCAAACTGATAGATAAAAAGGCCGGAGTAATCAGCTAGTTCCGGCTTTACCCTCTCGGTGCTGCTGTCGTTCGTCGCGACGCCGATGGTTTATTATCTGCTGCGCCTGCGTCAAAGACCAGCGGCATAAATATCAGGACTTCGTTGCTTGATTTCTTGGTTGTTCAACTGCGGTATTCAGGTTTTTCCTAAATTTTGCAGTTGGAAAATGAACAACAAAGGAACAAAGCAACCAAGACAGGCTGAGAACCGGAAAACGGTTGGGAGTGGGGAGTGGGGAGTTGTAATTAAGACCGGGCTTTCGTTGTGGCCCGGCTGGAACCGGATAAAAACTTTTGGCACGCCCGCCACGGGCGTAGTTAGCGACGCCCCGTCGCTGATCCGCTAACGACAATTTACCGGGTCGGTCAAATCGAATACTTTCCTTTAAGTATGATCGTCGTGCGGGATGGATTGAAAAATTTCAGTCTGACGGGATTTTCAATCCAATAGACCAGGGTCGCCGCCGTTGGTGCAAAACAACTGTTTGATGCGATGATCCGGTTGCACAGACGCCAGGACCGGCGGTATTTTCTGCTCCGAAACAACCGTCCGGCCTTGTTGATTTGTGTGGCGTCGTCCCATGGCCGGTCATCGGATGAGTCAATGCAGCCGTAAAACATGTCTGCCACTATTTGTTGGATTTTTCCAATCAAAAACACTGAGAGCAATACGACCGCCATTATGGCCATGGTGACGGGGCTGCCCGGCATGATATGAATCCAATGCGCGATCATTTCATTAAAACTTCCCAGGAGGGCTTTGGATATTGTTATCATGATTCGAAAATAATCTGGAGCCCGGATGTTTGCCATGGGGTGTAATCCTAGCAATGAAAAGAAAGCGGGCGGTTGAGGGTCCGTGCCGGTCTGGCCAGACCTTGCGGATGGCCACCATGCCGAAATGAACGTCCCGACGGGACAACCGAAAATAGCCCGGCGTTTCAACGCCGGGGTGCTTGCGCACGGCCACCAGTCCCACCGGGACGGCTGAACTCGGTCGTCCCTCCGGGACTTTTATCATTTGTACGATCAACCCACGGTTGAAACCGTGGGCTATTTATCGGTCGCCACTCCGTGGCTGGTTGGCGCACTAACTGCTATTTTAAGCTGGGTTCGGAAGCGGGTTTTGGCTGGATTTTGGGCGGATATTTGATTTTAAACTGGTTTTGGACGAATATAGGCAGTTGAAAGGCAATCGGGCTGGGTAACCAGCCGTTGCATATATGATACAGTCAGCGTCAGAGTGTATATTATGAAGACACTTTATTTGAATCTCCGGTTGTTGTGCAGCGGTGATACGGTGATGGTGATCATCAGCAGCGCGCTGTTTCTGGCTTCCGTGGCGGATGCCACGCAGTGGACGGTGCTCCAGCATTTCCGCTTTTGCATCATCTGCACGATGTTGCTCAGCCTGACGTTCGGCGTGCTGTCGGCCATGGAATCGTTCAAGGCCGGTCGCAACAAGCGCAACATTGTTTCCACGGTGCTCTTATGGGCGGCCTTTGTGGTCTGTTTTAGCCAGGGCCATTTGGTCACCTTGCAGGGTAATTGAAGTCTTCAGTCCTTGCGGACGGCCACGCCTTGCGGCGGGCCAGCACTTGCTGACTGCGACCATTTGCGGAATTTCAGTCCATTGCCAATGACTGAGCTTTTCCGTTAATTTTCTTATTTCTTATCACTACTGTCCGGTTAAGTT
>PKZR01000138.1 GCA_003133815.1 Limisphaerales bacterium
ACCGCTACGAATCCTGGCGCGTCATCGCGCGCGCGCTGGGCATGGAACTGCCGCCGCGCGAAAACATTTCCATTCCCCCCTCGCGCGGCGCCAGGACGGTTCTCATCCACACCGGCGCCGGGCAGTCCGTCCGCGTCTGGCCGCTGGAAAAATACAGGAACCTCGCGGCGCAGCTGCGTAAAAAAAAATTCCATGTGCAGATCGTCTGCGATTCCGACCAGCGCGGCTGGTGGCTGAAGGCGGGCGAGAAAGACACCATCACGCCGTCCACGGTCGCGGAACTGATCCGTTTCATGGACGAAGCCGGCGCGTTCATCGGCAACGACTCCGGCCCCGGCCATCTTGCGGCGTTCTGCGGCGTGCCCACGTTCACGCTGTTCGGTCCCCAGCTGCCTGACTGGTTCGCGCCGCTGCATCCGGCGGCGGAATGGATCGAGGGCCGGGCCTGCCCCTACAGGCCCTGCTCGGATTACTGCCGCTTTCCCACGCCGTTCTGCCTCTGGAACATCGGCGAGGAGGAGGTTTTTGGCCGGGTCGAAAAATTCCTGGCCGCACAACCGGTATTTCTCAAACCTTGTTTAGAAAACGACCAACTTTGAAAAAAGTGTAATTCTGAAATAAAAGCATGAGTCGTTTCCAAAATTTTATGCGTTCGCAATATGCATGGCTGGCTGGCCCCGGCAGCCGGCCTTCGATTTGTGAATGGGCGGTGGTTTTCCTTTTGCTGGTTGTTTGTCTGCTTTTCAACATGAAAACCTGCCGGCTGTATCCCGCGGAATGGTCGGATGAGGTGTCCTTTTCCGAACCGGCCATCAATTTTGCGCAGAGCGGGTCTTTCACAACGCGCGTCTGGCCTTACCAGCCGTTAAATACGTTTCCCGTGACGAACTGCCCGCTTTATTCAATGTCGCTGGCCGTCTGGCTTTCGTTGGTTGGAACTTCACTTCTGGCGGTGCGGACGTTTAATTATGCGTTGGGTGGCGGCGTGGCTTTTCTGTCCTGGGCCTGCTCGTGGAAGCTGGGCTTGGTCAAACGCCCGGCTTCACGTCTGGGGCTTGTCTTGCTCATGGAATCTGGTTATGGCGTTTCCTCCGCTATTCGGTCTAGCCGACCGGACATGCTCGCGGCGTTTCTTTTGTTCTTGCTGGTGCTTTTGTTTGGGATTGGACATTCACGCTGGAGGACAGTCGCCATGATTTTTGTGGCCGCGGTCATCGTATGGACCGCGCTGCAAGTGGCGCTGGCGGCGGCTTTTGCCGCTTTTGTTGCGTGGTTGTTCTTCCGGCAGGTCTCGTTTAAAGATCTGGTCGTGGTCGCCCTGGGAATGATGCTGGGCGCGCTTCTGTTGATCCTGTTTCTGGAATGGCATCAGGTGCTGCCTTATTTCATCATTTCAATATCGAGCGTGACTGACCGGGGTTCGCTTTCCGACACGTCCTTTTTCCATGCCATCAGGGAAACAATCTCAAAATGCATCAATAACTACGTGCACGACTTCAGCATCCTGCCGCTTTTTATCGGAACAATATTCTGTCTGGCCATCAGGCAAAGACAGCCTGCCAGCCTCTCCAGGCCGGTTCTTTTCCTTGTGTTGTTGATCTTTTCCCTACCGCTTTTATTGAATGTGTTTGGACACTTCACCTTTTTTTATTCCTATTTGATATTTCTCCCGGCCTGTCTGCTTTTTTTGCATCTGCATGAGGAGGCATGGGTAAGCGCCGGCGCTTTGTCGCGACGCTGGCTCGGTGTTTCGTTCATCTTGATCACCGGCCTGTCACTTGCCGTGGGACTGCCTTTGCGCATTGCGCTGGCCGGGATGTTTTTCAGCGTCAGCAATGACGGTCAAATGAGCGGCGTTCTGCGCCAGCATATCCATGCCGGCGACATCGTGTTCACGGATAACCAGGCGTTCTTTGACGCGAAGCAAATCACGACCGTCGTTTACGTGCCGGATCAAAGCGCCGCCTGGAGCAGTCAAAAATATTCAAAACGTGAATTAGGCAGGGATGAACGGAATTCCGTCTCGGTTCTCATTGTTAAGCCGGAAATTGCAGAGGATGTTTCCGGCTGGCTCGGCGGAAAATGGGAGCTGGCCGGCCAGCCGTTTGGCGACAGCATGCACATTGACCGGGGCGTTTCCCTGCCGGGGGTTGGAAAATTGCTCGCCAGTTATTGCTCGCAGGCGACCACTCTTCGATATCCCTTGGAGATTTTGCGCCGAAAGAATGAAACCACCGTTCATCAGTAACCGGATCGCCTTCACTGACGATATGGACGCATTATTGTCTTTTGGACGGGTTAAAAAATTTCCGGCGGGCAGGCAAATACAGCGTGCCGAAACCATATAATGGCCGAATTTGAACATTAACAGGGACAATCCAGTGACAGTGATAATCCGTGTCCGCCATAAAAATGATTTCTTTTAAAAACAAAACAGCAAGGNNGGTCGCTGGATTTTCCAAAGCCTTATTTCGACGACCTGTTTTTTTGCGGGGCGGGGCTGAACATGGCCGGTGGCGGGGATTTTTCAAACCCGCTGATTGAACGGCAGCATTTTCCTGGTCATTATTTTTTTGAGCAGACCCCCGTCCATTCCTATGCGATTGCCGGGTGGATGAAAATCTTCGGCATCGGCGCACGGTCGCTGACGGGATTTCAAGAGGCAATGTATTTGGTGATGGCGCTGGCGACGCTCGCGGTCTTGCGGCGGCATAAAGCCCCCCTCTGGCTGGAATTTCTGGTTCCGCTGGGCGTGGCCGCCGCCTTTTTGCCAATGGGCCTCCGGCCGGAACCGTTGTCCGTGGCCCTGACCATGGCAGGCTTCGCGATGATCGAATGCGGCTGTTGCAGTCCCGTACCGGTGTTCATCGCCTTTCTGCTGATGTTCGTGGGTGGGGCGACGGCGCCGAGGCTGACCGTTTTTTCAGGCGCCCTGGCCGTTCTCGGCGGATTGCGTTTGTGGCGGAACTCCAGCGCGCCGGTCTGGCGGCGCTGGTCGTTTTGCTTTTCCGGCATGGCGGCCCTGCTGGTTGCAGTTTTCATTTTCCTCCTGCTCATCGGGTTTCGGTTTGAAGAATTCTGGCGGTGTTTTCATTTCCACGCGGCGTATAAGACCGGCGGCGGCAGGCTGCATCTGCTGGCGCAGTATTTTTTTGAGAACCTGGGCAAGACCCAGTTGCCGCTTTTTTTCATGGCACCGGTCGTCCTTCTGCTTGCGTTGCGGCACAGGAATAATGAATCGTTCCGGCTTGGCGCTTTTCTGGCCGCCGCATTCCTGCTGACGGCGCTGATCGGCGGGCTCGGCCACGGTTCGGCGTGGTATGCCGTCCTGATGATGTTCTTCCTGTCGGCATCCATTTCAAACAACACCGTGCGCCATAAAATCATCCTTCCTGCCGCGCTCTCGCTGGTGCTGCTGCTGGCCGCCGGTAAATGCCTGATGAATGTGGCCGGGGTTTTGGGCGGTGAAATTCAGAAGGATCGCGGCGTACAATATGCGGAAGCCCTGCAATTGCGCTCCACGCCCGAACACCCCGTTCTCGTGGATTTCGCGCTGGCGCGATATGTCTATGATTACAGGATTCCGCAGGGGTTTCTCGCCTTTGAATTTTCCGCGCCGTTTCCCGGGGTGGGTGTGAAGGATGATTTCCAGCGCCAGGACATCTATGTGGTCTCCCCCGAAAGCGTGGATTACCTGAAGTTTTGGACGAAGCTGGATGTGCCGTGGATGCCGCAGTGGTCGTTCTGCAATGTGGCCCGGCTGCCGCTTCTCGGGCGGTGGACCCTCTACAAGCAGCCGTGCATGACCTATGTCATCCCGGCGGATACTTGCGGCGGCCTTGCACTCAAGAAATGAGGTTCTTCGACGTTTATTGTGGGCAAGGCTATTTCCGGGACATTCCGGCGGTCGCGGAGCGACTGTGGAAATTAACCAGACACACCAGTGTCTGGTCACGCCACCCAAGAATTTGTCCTGAAGGGAGAATGGACAGGACGGGCGGCCATCAAATCCGCTTGAGGTTCCTTTCATCTGGTGGCCCGAACCGATGGCCAGCCACGTTTTTCAACACCCGCAAGCAACCCTTCCGGCAGTCCATATTGAAAATTGTCCAGTTCCACCGCCAGCCGCCGCCTGGCTTGGTTGCTAATTGGTCGAAGACCCATGAAGAATATTCTCCCTCGTCGCGTCTCGCCAGCCAGCTCTTTGCTTTAAATCCGCATCCTCGGAATTTTCAGACCGGCTCGAAGCCGCTTGCCAGCAATGCCACTTTGCGGTTA
>PKZR01000037.1 GCA_003133815.1 Limisphaerales bacterium
ATCGGCCAGAAGGAAACCTTCCACGACGAGCACAAACTGATTGATCAGACCCTGGAAAAGGTCCAAAAGGCGACGAATCTCAAGACCGCCCGGGCGACGCTCCTGAGCGCGGTGGCCACCTCCCGCCACCACTTCGACAAGGAGGAACGGATCGTGTTTCCGATGGCCGAACGCATTTTGAAGACCCGCACGCTGACCGAACTCGGGACCAAGTGGCTGGAAGACCGGGACAAAAAGCTGCGTCAGACGAAGTGATTCAAACCGGCGGTCAGGGCCGCCACCAGCATCCGCACCCGCCCGGCCAGGGGAAAATCAGACGGGGCCTCCAGGGTATATACCATTGAAGTCTTATTTTGCAGCAGCCAGAACGCCTCCGGCCAGAGCGGCCGGCCGGCGGGGTCCAGGTTGGGGTTGATGATGCCGCCCTTCGCCTCGCGTCCCTCGATGACCGGCGAGAGATCAATCGGCCCCGCCGCCGCCGCCGCCGCGATGATGGCGCAGCGGAACACCTCACGTGGATGCACCAGAATGGTGTCCATCGTGCCGAAGCATCAATCATTATCTTAAAGAGTGGAACGCGAGCGGCTTCCGCTCCGGCTTCATGCTCCATCACCGCGAATGTCTGCATGATTTGGAAATCGAATATGACGCCTCGACCTTTGACACCGATCCGTTTGAACCGCAGCCGGAAAGTGCCAACACGATTTTTCCGTTCTGGGCGTCGCGTCCGAACGGCGGCGGTTATGTCGAATTGCCTTACACACTGCCGCAGGATTCCACGTTGTTCATCGTCCTCAAGGAAACTTCGCCGGACATTTGGGAGAAAAAACTTGATTGGATTTCAAAGCACGGCGGCATGGCGCTCGTCAATGTCCATCCCGATTACACCGGCTTCGGGAAAAATGGACTAGGCATTTCAGAATACCCCGTCGCGTTGTATGAAAAATTTCTCCGGCACGTCGCGAAAAATTATCGCGGCCAATTTTGGAACGCATTGCCACGCGAAATTGCCGGCTGGTTCAAGGAAAATTGCGCGCCAAAAAATTTGCCTGCGCAATTTTTCCCCGCAACCAAGACCAATTCACTCAAAGGCGAGCGCGCAGCCGTCGTCCTTTATTCAAATTACGCGACCGATCCGCGCCCGCGCCGCGAAGCTGAAGCGTTGAGCGCGGCGGGAATGGAAGTGGACGTGATTTGCCTGCGACAAAATTCCGACGCGCATTGGCGTGAAATAATCAATGGCATCAATGTTTTTCACGCGCCGCTCAAACGCCGACGCGCCGGAAAATTGGTTTATATTTTGCAATACGCCTGGTTTTTCCTGTGTTCGTTTTTTTTGCTCTCGGCGTGGAGCTTCAAAAAACGCTACAAGCTCGTCCACGTCCACAATATGCCGGACTTTTTGGTGTTCAGCGGATTGCTGCTGCGGCTGCGCGGCGCAAAAATCATTTTGGATCTGCATGACCCGATGCCGGAATTGTTTCGCAGCATTTACGGCCTGACCGGTGAACATTTCATCGTCCGCTGGCTGAAAAAAATGGAAAAGCGCAGCATCGCGTTTGTGGATTTGGTTCTCACGCCAAACACGGCGTTCAAAGAATTATTTGCGTCAAGAAGTTGTCCGCCGGAAAAAATCGAGACCGTCATGAATTCGCCGGAAACAAAAATTTTCAACCCGCGCCGATTCAACGGTTCAACGGTTCAACGGTTCAACGAAAAAACTTTTACGTTGATGTATCACGGCCTGCTCGTTGAACGTCACGGGCTGGATTTGGCGATTCAAGCCGTCGCCCGGCTCCGCACGGAAATCTCGAACATCCAACTGCATATGTATGGCGAGCCGACCGATTATCTGGAAAAAATCATGGGACTGGTTCGAGAATTAAACTTGGAAAGCGTAGTGCAATCCCACGGCTTCAAGGGTTTGGATGAAATCGCAAATGAAATTTCAAAAATAGATTTGGGCATAATCCCGAACCGGCTGAGTTCATTTACTGAAATCAATTTTCCCACCCGCATTTTTGAATATCTGGCGATGAACAAGCCGGTGCTCGTTCCGTCCACCAAGGGCATCCGGGACTATTTTGATGACGACGAAATTTTATTTTTCGAGGGCGGAAATGTGGACGATCTGGCGATGAAAATCAAATGGGCGTATCAACATCCCCCGGAACTGCGGCAGTTGATGGAAAATGGCCGAAATGTCTATGAAAAAAATTGCTGGGACTCGGAAGAGCAGCGGTTCGTCGGATTGGTGGACAATTTGGTAAATCGTATTTAGTCCGGTTGCGAAATTAAATTACGGTTGGAAAATATTTTTGTCTGAATGCCGCCAATCCTAGCATTTGTCCTCACAGCCGGTTTCATTGTTTTTCTTTTCCGGCGGGATTTTCGCGAAAAGCCAAATGTTACGGGCGCACTTTGGATTCCGATCCTGTGGTTTCTGATCATCGGCTCGCGAACCGTCACCGCATGGCTGAATATTTGTGGCATTTCGGTAAGCGGTTCGATGGAAGATGGCAGTCCGGCGGATGCGACGGTTTATTTCGCGTTGATTGTAGCAGGTCTTTGCGTCCTGAAAAGACGGCGGATCAATCTTGGGGAAATTCTCCGAAACAACCGATTGCTCGCCGCTTTTTTGATTTACTGTTTAGTCTCAATCCTTTGGTCAGATTTTCCGCTCATCTCCTTCAAGCGCTGGATAAAAATTCTGGGCCATCCAATCATGGCGCTGATTATTTTCACGGAGCCTGATCCCGAAGAGGCGCTCATCCGGCTGATGAAAAGATGCGCGTATGTGCTCGTTCCGGTTTCCATTTTGTTCATCAAATATTTTCCGCAATGGGGACGGGCATACGAGCAGTGGAGCGGCGCGGCCAATAACACCGGCATCATGACCAATAAAAATGATCTGGGATGCGACTGCCTGATTTTGGGTTTCTTTTTTTTCTGGTGCTTCTCGAAAACATGGAGTCAGGAAAAAAGTCCCGCGCGGCGGAACGAGCTGCTGCTTTGCGCGGGTTTTTTGGGCATGATTCTCTGGCTGCTCAAGGCGGCACACAGCTCCACATCGTTGGTTTCGCTGGGCATTGCGATGGCGATGGTTTTATTTTTGGGCTTGCGGTTTGTGAACAGGAAACTTGTCGGCGTTTATGTGGTGACTGGAATCGTTTTGCTTATCTTCGCTGAAGCGGCCTTCGGAATTTTTAGCCAGGCGCTCCAGATTTTGGGCATGGATCCGACATTGACCGACCGGACACTGCTTTGGCACTCGGTTTTGCAAATAAAAATCAACCCGGTTTTCGGCACCGGCTTTGAATCCTTCTGGCTCGGCGACCGTTTGAAAAAACTTTGGGACATTTACTGGTGGCATCCGATCCAGGCGCACAACGGTTATCTGGAAACTTACTTGAACCTTGGGCTCGTCGGCCTCGCGCTGATGATCGGGCTGATTGTTTCAACTTTTCGGAAAGGTTCGCGGATGCTTTTGGATAATTTTGAATTCGCGCGGTTCCGGCTCGGTTTTCTCGCCGCGTTTGTGTTTTACAATTGGACGGAAGCGGCGATCAAGGCGCTGCACCCGGTCTGGTTTGTTTTCTACCTCATCGCGATAGATTGCCCAAAGCAGCAATCGGAAGTCGCGGAAAAACCCCCGGAGATTGAACATTTAATTTATGCCCAAAAGAAAATTTGAACGCATGATTTTTGCCCTGCTTACCGCGTTGGTTTTTTTAGTCGCCCCGGCAGAAGCGGCCACTATCAACGCGGGCAACGTCTCTCTGGCTTCCGTCCAGGCCGCCGTGAACTCCGCTTCGAGCGGCGATACGGTTGTGATTCCATCAGGAACGGCGACATGGGTGAGCACACTGATAATCACCAAAGACATCAATTTGATCGGCGCGGGCATTGGCCAGACGACAATCACTGATGAAACCGTGCGCGTGGGCGGAACATCTTCACTGGTTTCCTGGACGGTTGGCCCAAGCGGTTATCCGCGTTTGAGCGGTTTTACATTTGCCGGCGGCACGGTCAACACCGCGATTGGCTACAGCGGCCTGATTGCGATTGGCGGGAGCTGCCCGACTTTGCGGGTTGACCACTGCAAGTTCAACTATGCGGACAACAACGGCATCGTCATTCAGGGTGCCATCTATGGCGTCATTGACCATTCGGGAATAAAATTGAATGAGGAGCGGAAGCCGAGTTTTTTTTCCAGTTCCATCAATCGACGGTATTTTTCCAAGCCGCGTGAACTTTCAACGTCGTGCGTC
>PKZR01000396.1 GCA_003133815.1 Limisphaerales bacterium
GCGCGGACATTGAGCGCGTTGGCATCAAGCGAACTGTTCGCGTAATTCAGCGCGGCACCGAAATCCCCGCGCGCCGAGGCGATTTCCGCGAGCGAAAAATACGCGGGCGATTTCCATTCCTGGCTCCACGCGGCCCGGTAAAAAGTGTCGAACGCCTCATCGGTCTTGCCCTGCGCCGCGAGTGCGACGCCGAGGTAATAAAGAGGCTCGGCATTTTTCGGCGTGGTGTATTTCGCGGTGAGCCGGTCCAGCGCCTTGCGGAAATGCTGCTCGGCATCAGCGAACTTCACGTTGCGCAAATCGAGCAAACCCAAACCCGTGTTCGCCTCGGTGTCGCCCGGATCGCGTTTCAAAACTTCATCCCAATACGGATCGGCGTCCAGCTTGGGATCGTGGAACTGGTCTATGCGCAGTCCGGCTAGATCAAGTTCCTCGTCGTTGGTGAATGTGTCCGGCGCGGGCGACGGCGTGACAACGGCGGGCCGCGGCACGGGCGTCAGGCGCACGGGCGAATAGGCGACGAGTTCGCGGCCATCCACGGAAAGCGAGGCGCGCACGTCGTGTTCATCCACGCCGGCGGGAACGGCGACCTGATTTGTGTAGGGCTTGGCTGGATTGATGGAAATGTTTTCTTCCAAAACCGTTTTGTCGCCTGCCGTGAGCCGCACGATCGCGTGGGAAAATTCCTTTGTCGTGCAGAAGCCAAACTTGGCCGTGCCGTTTGTAATTTCCAGATTCACGGCGGCTTCGAGGTTTGCATTTTTGACGCCGCCGATGTCGCGGAACGGATACCAGTTCATCGTGAAGGAGCGTTCCTCGAACGGTTGCAACCACGAATAATCCGGCTGGTTGTCCGAATAGGCGCCGACCATCAATTCGATATACGGGCCGTCGGTGTCGGTGAGGATGTTGTCCCACATCTTGCCGCGCGGGCCGTTGCCCCATGTCCAGAATTTTTTGCCGGGCACGATGTGATGATCGGCGATGCTCATCGTGCCGGCGTTTTTGCCATGGTCGTAACCGGCGTAAAAATCGTCCGTATAATTCCATGCGAACATGGAATTGGCGCTTTGATGGTTCTTATACCAGCTCACGTCCGTGCCCGCGCCGAAATCCGTGCCGTTGTAATGTCCGCTGGCAATCGGCCATGCCGCAAAATCGCGCTTGAAATGATACGTCACCCACTGCGTGTCGGGCGGGAATATGATCTGGTAATTGTCGTTGGCGTTCACGGCCACGTTCGCAAAACACAGCATCGAATTCGGGAGCGGCGTGCGGTTGATGATGCGCACGGAGCATTCGAGCACCGAACTGCCCGGTCGCAGCGTGTAGCCGACCGCCCATGTCATGCGCTGGCGCACCTCCAGTTCGCCCACCCAGACGGTCTTGCTGCCGTCGGGGTTCGACTCCATGCGGTATTGCACCGGCAGGAACGTGCTGGCGCGGTGATGATGCGGGATGTTCCATTCGATGCCGCCGGAAATCCACGCGCCGATCAGCCCGATGAGCGCGGGCTTGATGACGTGCTGGTGATAGACGAAATCGTAGTTGTCCGTCTTGTCCACCGCCGAGAAAAGTTTTCCGCCGATCTCCGGCGCGATGCCGACCTTGATGTATTTGTTTTCCAGATAAACCAGATGATACGACTGCTCGCTGCGGATGTTGGTGAGGTTGTCGTAAAGCGGATACGGATAGATGCGTCCCTCCGCGCCCTGCGAATCGCGCCCAAAATAAAACATCGGGTTCGGTTCCGGCGGGCCGGACTTGTAGGTCGGTATGACCTCGTCCGTCTCGCTCAGCTTTACGGAGTCGGCGCAGGCCGTTCGCGGCTGGAGCGGAATTGCGACGGCAAAAACTCCCGCCATCAAACTAAACAATCGTCGGTTCATAATTCAAACAGGTTGAGGACTGGCACGGCTGATTTATTGGATGGCCGGTATCCCGAGCTGCGAGGCTTCGTTGGGCGTGCCGACATCCGACGTCCTGGCCAGCCGGTCCGTCGGCGGGATTTTCCCCGAATGAATGTCCAGCAGCCGCGCGTGCGTCAACTTCGCGGCCTCCACCAGTTCATTGTAGGGCTGGTCGGTCACATTCACCCAGCCGATGTTGTAATTCTCCCCGTCCGGCCTCCCGGTCACGGGCTCGTCTATCCACTCGAACCAGTGAGTGCCGATCACTTCAGGATGCGCCGCCGCATGCTCTACATAATAACGATACGCCTGGCCGCGCTCCTCCTGGTTCATCGCCTGCACCAGCCCCGGCGCCATGCCGCGACCCGGCACGCCGATGTGAAATTCCCCCAGTAGCAGCGGCTTGTGCAACAGCGAATAAATCTTCGCAAGATATTCCGGCGGCGGCTCGAAGCGATACTTGTTCAGGCTGTAAACATCGAAATCCTTTGCCAGCACGATGACATAATCCGGCGGCGTCCCGCCAAAACGGATGCCGAGGTTGAGATGATTCGGGTCCGCCTTCTTCACCGCCTTGTTGATGACCGAGAGATAGCGCGCAAACGCGTCGAGTACAAGCTGGCGCCGGATCTCCGGCGTGTCGCCCTTGGCCAGCGCGGCCTTAAAATGCTTTTGCATCTCGGATGGCGCTCCCTGCAGCACCAGGTCAACAAACTGGCTTTCCCGGCCCGGCCATGGCGGTTCGTTGCCGATGAAATAGCCCAGCATGTAGGGATCATTCTTGTGCGGCCCAAGCTGGCGCACCGCCTCCGCATTCACCATCTTCGGAAAGCTCGCCGCATACACGTCCGGCAATCCCATGATGTTGTTGCTCGTCTGGAACCCGCGCAGATAATTCACATACGGCTTGTTGAGCGGCGTCTTGTCCAGCACATCGCTCAGCCCCGTGCCGTAGGTGGTGTTGAGACCCCACGCATCAAACCGCTCCGCCGTGAGCCGCGCCCAGTTCGTGCGCCACTCGTCCCCGTAACGGCGCTGGATGTTCGAACCATAGAAATTCACCTGCCTGCCCTCCGCCTTGTCGGTTCCCGGCATCTTGACCGGACCATTGGTCATTCCCGGCAGCGCCCCGGGCAGGGTGGCATAATAATCTTCCCGCCCCGTCACCCGCGTTCCCGCGCCCACACCCACGCCGTTCACGCCGGTCGAATAAAACAGATGTCCGGCCGGATCCACAAACCACCAGCGCCCGTCAATCTCCTGCACCCGGAAAAATCCCGTCGCCTTCTCCTTCGTATCCGCAAACCCGCCGTAAATGTCCCGGCCGGCAAGTGTGCCGTCCGCCTTCAGCGCGTCGGCCTCCGCAGCCCACGATTTTTTCAAATCCTCCTCCGAATGCGCCTTGCCCGGCCATTCCGCATGGGCATATTGGCCAAACTCGTCTATGAGCGGCTTGCCCTCCAGCACATCATCACCCGGATCATTTATGGCCAGCGTCACCGACCGGATTTCCAGCGTCGGCGCGCCCACCGGATAACGCATCGTCACGCTCATGCCCTGCACATTCGTCACCGGCCCATACCCGCCCGACTCGATGTTGATCCAGTAGGAATTGCGCGGCTGGTTCACCGTCGCCGCCAGGTCCGAACCGTTCCCCAGTCCCTGCCGGTAATACCGCAGCGGTATGGACGCCCGCACCCACACGCCCGCAAACGGATGGATCCGCTTGGAAACCGGTTTGGGCGTCATCTCCAGATTCAGCTCAAACCGTTCGCTGGACGCCGCACGGAATTCCACCACCAGATAATTAAATCCCGTCCAGTCGGAGGGCAGGGCAGGGTTGATTTCCTTCAACGACCATTCGTGCGTGGAAACCGGCTGATCGAACGTCACCGATTTGATTTCCTCCTGCGCCATGGCGGGAATAGTAAGTGCGCAGGCCAAAGCCAGGGCAGGGAAGTGGTTCATGCGATTGTTTTACAGCCCCGCCGCCGCTTCATCAACATAAAAATGGGTGGGTGAATGAGTGGGTCAATCTCCCAACCGACCGTGATGATCAGAAATCCTCCTCGTTCCAGGTAGGGACTGGCGCGCTGCGCCGTCCCCGCCCGTCAGCGCTGCGAGGGCGGAACGGATACCCAAATCTGGACGGCCATTGCCGTCTATCTGCTCGTCGCAATTTTGAAAAAACGTCTGCATCTGGAGGCCAGCCTCTACACAATTCTACAGATCTTGAGCCTGACGCTCTTCGAGAAAATGCCCCTTTCACAGGCGCTTTCTCAGCTGCCACCACCAATCCCACCAGCCGACCCGCAAAACCATCAATGTTTACCGGGTTTCTAAACCGGACAGTTGTGCCCCAAACTATCGAACTTCAAGCCGTTTGATCCGGCGACGAAAATGTCCGAGGCGACGGCGACGGATTCAAAGCTAGGAACCCTGCGCATCGTCA
>PKZR01000293.1 GCA_003133815.1 Limisphaerales bacterium
GAGCAATCCCGCTCGTCGGCGTCCCGCTGAAGCCTGCCACTGGCGGGACAGCCAATGGCACCACCTGTATGCTTCCTGATCCGGTGATTAGCGCCGTATTTACAGAACTGTAAGTCCCGGCCGGTTTGCTCACCCCGTTCAGCACCAGAGCATTCACTATGTTCGCTCCAGTGAAGTCCAGCTGCAATGTCGCGACATTGGTTATGGTGACCGTTGAGTTCGTCGAGAAATTCGCGTTGGCAATTTCCAACGTCCCACCATTGACCGTGGTGTTGCCTCCATAGGTGTTAATTCCAGTGAGCTTGACGAGGCCGGTATGCGTTGCATCGCCTACCGTCACACCTGCCGTCTGGTCCGTGCCGTTGGCAAGGATGTTTGCGAAATCCACCTCGCCGCCAGTGGCCGCCACCAGCGTCACGCTCTTGCCACGGTTGGCCGTCCAGCCCAGAACGATCGGGTTGGCAAACACGTTGTCACCGCTCGTGTTTTGCCCGCCTATCGTGAACACCCCGCTGTTTGTGAAGCCCACGTCGCCGTCCGACACATAGTTCGTCACGTTCGCCCCNNAAACACGCTCTGGTTCAATCCCGCACCGGTCGTGTTGTTGATCAGCGCGCTGCTGTTGTCCAGCACCAGCGTCCCGTTGACCACGTCATACTTGTAGCCATCACCCGCGTTGGCCTGTATCGACTGGCCCTCCAACGTCACCGTCGTACCGTTATTAACAAATAAATTTACATTCCCGTTGGATGTGTTGCTCAAGTTGCCAACGACCGTCACCTTGCCGCCGCCGTTCATGTTCATATCAGCACCCCAATTTCCGGTTGTGATAGCATTAATTACCACGCCCGCCCCAGTCGGAATCGTGTTGACGTTGAACTGCAAATAAGGTGTGTGTGCCGTGGAGGACGTCAGGGTCACCGCACCCAGCGATAGCGTATAGGTGCTGTTGCCTGTCACGGTGATGGTTTGTGACGAGCTGTTCGCAAAGGCCAGCGCTCCCGCCAGCGTAAGCGTGTTGCCTGTCGCGCCAGTCAGGGAATTGACATCAAAGTTCAATATATCTGAGGCGTTCTGCAATGCCAGGCTAGTCGGCGAGAAAGAGACACTGTTATCCGACCGCAACTGCAGAGTTGAACCGCTGTTGAGCGCCAGCACGCTGCTGCTTCCAACGGCGTTGGGGTTCGCTAGTTGCAGAGTGGCGCCGTTGGTGACTGCTCCAGGAGCACCGCTGTTATCGCCCGAAAGAATCATCGTGCCGGTATTGATATTAAACGCGCCGGAGAAGTTATTGTTGTTAGTCAATATCAGCGTGCCCGCACCTGTTTTTGAATAAATCCCGCCACCGCCCAAGACGCCGCCGAGAGTAAATGTATTTCCATTGTCATCTAGCGTGGCCACTGTGCCGGAATTGACGGAAATATTGTTGGTTAAAACCAATCCCGCCGCGCCCGACTGAAGTTTGCCGTTGCCTGCGAAACTTACATCGCCCGCACCCAATGCACCGTTACTTCCAACCTGCAACGTTCCGCTGTTCAATATGGTGCCCAGCGATCCAGCCGTCGTGCCATAAGAGTTGTTATTATTTCCCAGTATCAAGGTTCCCTGACCAATGAGAGTCAATGTCGGTGTGACACTTGCGTTAGGATTATTGGAAACTACTCCGAAAATCGCCAGTGAATTACCGTTATTTACTGTAATGGCGACAGTGTCATCCAAGGCAACGGCGGTTTGTATCAAATTTGAAGTGCCACCGGTTACTGCAATATACGCTCCATTTCCATAATTATTAAAGTTTAGCGTATTACCGTTGTTGGCAATCACAAAGGAATTGACATTAGTCAGAGATAAATCAGCCAGACTTTCGTTGGCGTCGAGCGTCACTGTCGTCAAGCCCGAGAAAACACCAACACCGAGCGTGGCGGCATCGCCCGGATTATCATTCGGGTTACCGGGCACCGTAGGATTACTGCTCCAATTGACTCCAGCCGACCAGTTGCCATTGCCCGCATTCCAAACATCTCCTACCGGGACGGGGGCAGCCAACGTCAGGCTGACCACACCTCCGCTGGTGGTGATGGATGGAATCAATCCGGCAGCAGTTCCAGCTCCGGTGATAACCGGTGTTGGGTTAAACACACCCGAACTTCCGGCGGAAGTGTAGTTCATCAGTGTATAGGTGCCCGCTGTCAATGGCGTACCGCCGGGGACGTTTACTGTCACAGTGTTACTGTTCAAGGTCACCACACCAACAGTCAGCGGAGAACCCTGGGTGAACGTAGCCACAGCACCGGGCTGCCAAATGACGTTGCCGGTTATCGTGCCGGTGCCCGTCAAGGTTCCGTTCGTGGTCACAGTCACATTGCCAGTGCCCGTGGCCGAACCGGAGGAGTTTATCACATTCAAGGTCGCTCCATTGGTAATGATTGTGCCGCCCGTGTAAGTGTTGGCAGCAGAGAGCGCCAGCGTGGATCCCACGCCGCTTACCTCAAGAAGTCCCGTCCCGGAAACAATCCCCGTCAAAGTCTGCCCAGCCGTGGTGCTGCAGATAAATGTAGAGTTATTGGTAATTGATCCGGCATAAGAACCGCCGCCCAACCGACCCGGATCCGCGAGTATGAGCGTTCCTGAATTGATCGTTGTGTTCCCGGTGTAAGTATTGGCGGCCGTCAACGTCATTGTGCCTCCACCCGTTAAGACTAAGCCGTGGCCAGCCAATGGAACTGCGACTATCAAAGCGGCGGGTGAAGCGGCTACAGTGAATGTGGTTTGTCCTAAGCTGGCACTTCCCTGACCAATGCCCATGCTCAGAGCAACCGTTGAGCCGCTGGTATTCGTGATGACCGAGGGACTGGTGCCGCCAACTGTCATTGCGTTGCCCAATCCCATTCCCGAGGATGAGCCGGAGGCATCAGGTATCAGTGTTCCGCCATTGAGAGTAATGGAATTTCCGATGGTTGGAATGTTGCCAGTGGTAATTTGCAACACGCCACCCTGATTGATGATCCAGCCCAGCAATGGAAAGGCATTGCCGCTGCCCAAGGGATTGTTGGCGTCAAATGACATGACTCCGTTGTTGTTGATTGTGAAGGTTTGGCCGGCACTCTGGGGATTGCCCACCCCTGAGTTTTGCGGTTGTGTTACGCTGTTGGCCACGGCGTCCGACACATAGGTGTTGGATATGGTCACATTGCCGTTGAATGTATTCAGAGCGTCCAAAGTCACGATCGGGCCGCTGGTCGAACCTCCGCCACTGATGTTGAATGCGCCAGCCCCGGCAATTGTCCCCTGAAAAGTTTCCGGCACCCCGCTGTTGTAGTTGAATGTTCCCGAATTAATGAGATTTCCCGCATACGTGCCATTGCCTAAAACGCCGCCCGGAGCAATGGTCAGCGCCCCGCCGCTTATAACGGTGTTGCCTGAGTAAGTGTTGACACCCGCCAGTATGTTGGTGCCGCCCGCACTGGTTAACGTGCCACTTCCTGAAACCAGTTCGCCAATGGGTTTGGTCAATACGAGATTACCGACAGATGTGAGCGTAATACCTCCAGCAAGCTGAACCGGCAGATTCAACGTTTCCACCTGCGCCGAGTTGTTGGTCACGCCGCTGTTGGGTGCCAGAGTCAGGAAATCGCCGGGCGCATTTGTAATGGTGAAGGCACCAGCCGTGTTGCTGAATGTCAGTCCCTGCACGGTGTAATCTTGATCCAAGATCGCACCGGTGCCGGTGTTGCCGGCAAACACCAGGCTGTCACTGGCATATCCGGGAGCAAAACCGCTCAACCAGTTTGGATTAGTGTCCCAATTTTGATTTGCGCCGAGGCCGGTCCAGGTTTCAGTGGATGCCACCACCGTCAACGAAATGGCAGCAAGACCTTGCAATGAGTTTGCGTCAGTTGCCGTGGCGGTCAGGTTCACGACGCCCGGCGTTGTTCCCGGCGGGATGATGATGGTATTCGTCCAGACATTGGGTGTGGCGGAAAGGAACAAGGGCGATGTCGAAGACCCGCCCAACGGACTAAGATTGAGCGTGACGCTGTTGATGGTTGGGCTGGTCCCATGCGTAACAGTGACACTGATGTTCACCGTTCCATTGCGCAGCACTCCCGTTGACGGAGTGGCCGTGCCAACGGCTGTGGGACCCGATGTTGCAGTATAATGCAACTTGACGACATTTGGGGTGTCCGTGGTATCGGTCACTATCGAGTAGTTGCCCGCGTTAATCGGAGCAACATCAAAAGTGGGTTGCGCTACAAAGCTGCCGGTGATTCCGCCGGTGGCGGTGATCAGGACGTAATCTGCCGTGTCCAGACTGGTTGCGGGCGGAGCCTTGATATGGAAAGTGTTGCCGTTTAATGTCAGAGCGCCGTTCACGACAATTTGGTCGTTGGCTCCGCTGTGGCTGGTGCTGACATCAAAATTAACGGTCGCGCCACTAGCGAGCGTCAGATTGTTATTAAAAGTCAAAGTTCCGGCAGCACCATCCGTTCCCGGGTAAATTTTAGAACTGCCGGAGGTTGTCAGCGATCCATTGACGGTTCCTCCACCAAGAAGATTCTGGTTCGCGCTTAAAGTCACTCCACCGGCAGCAGTCCCCGTTACGTTGAAAGCGGCCCCGTTGGAAATCGTTATACTTGGGGAAGTGCCGATGGAACCGGCTCCGGATAAAAAGAGCGTGCCGGCAGCGATGATGGTTGGCCCCGTATAACTGTTTGCATTGGTAAGCGTCAACGCGGCTCCTGAAACATTTACATCCAGCGTGCCTGTTCCGGAGATGACACCCCCCAAAGTCTGCCCACTGGTGCTGCCATCCACGAATATGCCATTGTCAGTTATATTGCCTGCGTAAGCCCCGGAACCCAATTGGCCGCTGCCTCCAATCACTAGCTGGCCCGCCGAAATCACAATCGGCCCGGTGAAGGTGTTGGTGGTGTTGAGAGTCACGGTGCCGGTGCCTCGCGTGGTCAGTGCGGCAACGCCGCCAATCGAAAATCCGCCAGCGCTTCCAATTGTATAATTATTTAGAGAATTGCTGAATGTCATGGTTACAGGTGTGACATTGGCCGCCACATTTACGTTGAAATTTGATGCCGTATCGGCAAATACCACCAGATCGCCGTTGGCAAATGTATTTGTATTGGGCGAGTTGGTCCAATTGGCGGTGCTGGTGTCCCAGTTGTTGTTGACGGCACCGGTCCAGAGATCATTGGTGACATTGCCGACCAGCGCATTGTAATTGGCCAGGACTTGTGCTGGCGAAAGCACATTTGTGTAATACACGGCTTCGTCTATCGTGCCGGTAAAATAGTCAGCCAGCGCGGTTGCACTGTGAGCTGTTTCAGTGCCGATCACTATGGGAACGGCGAATGCGACAAGAGGCGCCGGTGGTTGACCACCACTATAGGCGATCTGGAACCCATTGGTCTGCAGCACACCGTCAAAATAGATGGCACAAGTCAAGTTGGGGACCCATGTGGTTGAACCGTTTGCAACGCTGGTATTCCCAGTGTTGGCTGAATTGTAGGTAAAAACTATATCGTGATAATTGCCATCGCATACGGCATTATTACTAATTGCAATAGTAACACTGTTGCCGGACGTTGTTGACCGCACAAAAAACCGGACGTTGTTGGGATCTATTGTTCCGACTCCACCTGGTCCTTTTTGTGGTTCATTTTGATTTATTACCATGGTCACGGCCATGGAGGAACCACTGTTTTCCTCCGAAGATAACGACATGGCGTCGGTCTTGTCGGTCGTCTTATAGACGAACTCGTAACTGGCCGAATTCGCCAGTGCTCCAAAAGCTTCTGCCGCTTGGGGAGCCAACACATACTGGAGGGCGGATCCGGTTAAACCAATGGCCGTGTCACTGCTCACTCCGACGTTGTCACCGGCAACGCCCAAGGTTGGCCCGCCGGGCGCGGCATTCGCACCGTTGACATAGGCACCAGTAAAGTTATGGCCGCTGGCGTCGTAGGCATTCGTGCCGCTGGCTTCGCCCAGCTCATAATAGAAATACGGCGCGTAGGACTGGACCATGGCTTGGTAGGTCGGGTTGGCAGCTGAAGCCGGATTTGTCAGCGCAAGAAAAGCGCATAGCCCGACGAAAAGATGAATACGATGCATCTGGAGGGTGGATTTTTTCATATTAAAGTTTGAGTCTAAGACTTTGACGATTCGAGATTATCTATTGTATCAGCCAATTTGTCCGATCTTGCTCAATAAACAGGGAGTTGCCAGATTTGCAGATAACTTGAACTTGCTTGGCCTTTTCACAAAAGCATTACACGGCGAATGACACCTCTGGGGAAACATATTTATTGTTGCAGATTATCGCGTATCGCGTCGAATAATCTACCTACACATTTGAGTAGGTGGTCATCATGTCAAATATTTCAGAGGCGGAGTATTGGCCAGATTAAACTTGATGGAGCACAGGTTTGTGAAACATAGCAGCTTGACTACACCCAGATTTGGTTTTCAACCGCAATCAATTGCATGCGACCACTGAATCCCGGCTATTTTAGATATTTCATTACCGCCTCAGTTTTTGAGCGGACGTGAAGTTTTGCGTATATGTCTTTGAGGTGAAAACGGACGGTGTCGAAGCTAATGCCGAGCTTGTTGGCGATTTCCTTGGCGACAAAGCCTCGCGCCAGCAGGCTTAGAATCTCCTCCTGTCGCGGCGTGAGCTGCACGGTTTCTTTCGGCACGACCGGTTCAGAAAATGACCGGACGACTTTGCGCGCAATTTCGCCGCTCATAGGCGCGCCGCCCTGATGCACGTCAAAAATGGCTTCGAGAATTTCCGCCTGCGTGCTGCGTTTGAGCAGATAGCCGCTGGCGCCGGCTTTGAGCGCCTTGAAGACCTGTTCGTTGTCGCCATAAACCGTATAGACGAGCACCTGCGTGTAGGGCAGCAGTTGGCGCAGGCGCGAGATGCACTCGATTCCCGAAATACCTGGCAATTGGATGTCCATGATGACGACTTGCGGCGGGTTTTTCGGCAGAACTTCCAGCGCGATCTCACCGCTGGCGCAGGTGCCGACGCAGTTCAATTTCGGAGCGCGCGCGATGACCTTGGCGATCATGGCACAAATTTCTTCGTTGTCTTCGACTATGGCGACGGTTATGGGCATATCATTCAGGGAGACGTTGTTGAGCGCGCAGATCTTTCCACTGGCGAATCCAAATGCGAATTGACGTTTTCTTCCCCGGTTCACTCGACACTTCAAGTCTCCCTCCCAATTGCTGAACGCGCGCCCGCATATTGGGAAAGCCATGGCGTTTGGATTTGGCAATTACATCTGGAGAAAAACCGAGACCATTATCTTCAATCCGAATTTCCAAACTGTCTTCAACAACATTGAGGCTGAGGATTACTTCGGTGGCATGCGAATGTTTAATGACATTATGCACCGCCTCCTTGACCACTAGAAAAAGATGGTGGCGAACTTCAGGAGCGAGCGCGTAATCGGGAATAGCCTCCATCACTTCCAGTCTGGGACGGATGGACGTATGGCGGAAATATTCCAAAAAAGACTGGCCCAAATAAGCAAACAATTCACCCAGCGAATCGTTGCCTGGATTAACAGACCAAACGACCGCATCAAGGTCGCGAGCAAGATTCAAGACACGTCCGGAAATTATGTCCGATTGCTGTTTTATTTCCTCTGTCGAAAGCGGTGCCGCGCGCAATTCTTCAAGCATTAGTCCCACTTGGGTGACGGTTGCGCCTAAATCATCGTGCAGATCGCGGGCAATGCGCGACCGTTCTTTAGATAATGCCTGCTGATGCTCCAATCTTTCCAGTTTTGATTTCAAACGCCGCTGCGACCAAAAGCGGATGCCCACCGCTGAAACCGTCGTGAATACAACCAACATCGAACCTTGAAACCACCAGCTTTGCCACCATGCCGGCTGCACCTCGAACGCAAGCGAAGCTCCGGTTTCGTTCCAAACCCCATCACTGCTACAGGCTTTCAGGTGCATAAGGTATTTTCCGGGCCGCAATGCGGAATAGACGGCGTTTCGCTGATCGGCAATCTCGACCCAGTCCAAATCTACGCCATCGAGCTTATAACGGAGGCGGACTTTCTCCGGCGCAGTGTAACTCAACACTGAAAAACGGAATTCAATTTTGCTGCTCAATGGCGGCACCCGCATTTGGTCGGTGATCTTCAACTGATGGTCATTGACCAAAAGCTCATCAATGAAAACCGGTGGCGGCCGGGAATTGGATTTAAGTGCGGCCGAATCCACCGACAATACACCCTGCTGCGTCGTAAACCACAAATGGCCACCGCTGGTTTTAACAGCCATTGGCTGGGAGGTGCCGAAACAGGAAATGCCCGTTAGTCCCTCACTCTTGCTGAAAGTCACCCCGGCAACTTTTGAAATTCTTCCGTCCGCAAAGGCTATCAGGTCAGACTTGGCCACATGAAAAACTCCTCCCCGAGCACCGCACCACAACCGCCCATCATCATCCCCCACCAACTCTGCTATGTAATCGTTCGGCAGTCCGTCATCCACAGAAATGAGCGTGAACTTTTGGTCACGCCACAAGACGAGCCCACAGCCTGCCGTGCCAATCCAAACCGAACCGGCAGCATCGGCGCAAAGCGACCTGATGGGTGCATCCGGCAAACCATCCTTCTGTGTGAACATGGTGAATTTGCCATCAGCCAGTTTCACCAGTTGTCCGTCTTCGGTGCCGATCCAAATCCACCCATTAGAATCTTCCGTGATGGATCGCGGTCGGTTTCCTGGAAATTCATTTTCCGGAACATAATTTTCCGGATGTCCGCTGCGGAAATAGCCAAGTGAATTTGTGTCTGAGCCAATCCATATGTCGCCCTTCCGGCTTTTGAATAAAACATGAATGTGATTGATGGTTCCGGCAAGACGGTTGCTCACGCTTTGAACTTCATCCGGCTGTTCGTGAGGAAATCGATACAGCGTGCCTTCACTTGCCCACACAAAACCTTGGTCATCCGCGCAGACCGAGTCAGCGCCGAATTTGTGCGACCCAGCTTGCAGGTGAAAGGCGGACACCTTCCCATCGAAGATACGCGCGATCCCACCGCCACGGTTGGCCAGCCAGACATCGCCTTGTGTATCTGCTGAAATGGCGGAGCTGATATCCTCAGGCAGCCCGGATCCAGTGTTGTATAAATGAAATAATTTTTGTCCCAGCCGATTGATGCCACCGCCGGCCGTGGCAGCCCAAATGTTACCTTCGGCATCTTCCATAATTGAAGTAATCTGGCTCTGGGACGTTTTTACACCGGCAAACTTTCCATCAGCAAACCGAAACAATCCGTGAGTGCTTGTGCCAACCCACAGCGAGTGATTGCTGTCCTCATACATTTTCCGCACGACGCCGCCCAAGACAACCCACGGCAGATTGGTGCTGATGATTGAAAATTGTCCCCCGTCCATTTTTGACAACCGCGTGCTGTTACAAATCCAGATTCCGCCAGAACGGCTGGATGTCACGACGATATTTGGCGTCGAATCCAAATTATCATTGAAGTTCGTCAGCAGCTTTCCATCACGGTAGCAGCCGAGAAAACCGCCTCTGCCAATCCATACACCGCCTTCGTCGTCCATGGCAAACGAAACCATAGTGTTGCCGCTCAAACCATTGGTCGCGATTAAGTCGGTAGTTTTTCCATCCTGCCAGCGACGCACCCTTCCACTATAAGTCCCAAGCCAGACCGCGCCGCCCTGGTCCACGAACAGGGTTTGAAATTGTTCGCCAACCAACCCTTCGCCAATCGGATGTGGGCTGAAGCGCCCATCTTTCAACTGCGCCACACCGCCGACCGCCGGCAGAATCAGGAGGGTTGAATCGGCTGTTTCTGCCAGCGCACGAATATTGCGTGCCACACCTCGGGCGATCAGCGGCGACGTGAATGGTTTGAAAGTCACACCGTCGAAACGATCCAGCCCGCCGATGGTCGCCAGCCAAATAAATCCATTCCGATCTTGCAGCAAGTCATTGACTTGGTTGCCGAGAAGCCCTTCGTCCATTTGCCATGACTGGACATAATAATCATCTTCCGTTGGCGGTTCCGATGCCGCACTGCGGACGGAATCCAAAACGCACAGCAACAACCCGCAAATCATTGCGGCAGCAGATGAGAGTCTGAATCGACATGGCATGCTGACAATAGACATAGAGCGGCTTCGCCACTTTGTAAAGTATGGCCAAGAAAAAACTGGCCAATGGACTTGGTCGCTGAGTTACACATCATCATTTACAGGTTGTTGCCGAAATCATGCGCACTGTAGAATTCCGGCCGGAAAATACGCCTAAAAATTCACGTCTAAATCTGGATTGTTGTCAAAAGCCCGTGCGGAAAATTGTTGAAATAAATTCCGCAAAATTTATGATGGTTTCAGACTTTGGAGGCACCGGAAAATGGAGGGTGCGGAATTCAATGAATTCGCACACCATTGAACAGTCCTTCAATGGACTGCTATTCGCTCCATTTTCAACCAAAAAAAATCGATGAAACATTTTTTACCCGCAGTGTTGGTCGGCTTGATAATGTTTACCGGATGCGCCCAGCAACATTACATCGTCCTGCTGAGCAACGGACGCCACGTCATCGCCGCGCAAAAACCGCACTTGGAAGAATTCAATTTCGTCTTTTTGGATTTGAAGGGACGGACCAACTCGGTTCCATCCGAATACATTCGCGCCGTCATGCCCGACACGGGCCAGCTAACCAACAGCCCGTCGAAGTGAAAATTTCTCGGCGTATTTGCCGAGCATGTCAGCCTCCAAGTTTACCATGTCACCGGTTTGTTTTTCGTGCAATGCCGTGACTTTGAGAGTGTGAGGGATGATCCAGATCCAGAAGTCTTTTTGCCCAACGCCCGCGACCGTCAGGCTGATGCCGTCAATCGCAATCGAACCTTTTTCGATGACGTAACGCATCACATTTTTTGGCGCAGCAATTTCCAAGATGTGGTCTGCACCTGATTTTTCCCAGCGCAGGATTTTCCCGGTGCCGTCTATGTGGCCCGTGACAAAATGGCCGCCGAACTCCCCGCCCGCGCGCAACGGCCTTTCGAGATTCACAAGCGCGCCGACTTTGAGAAATTGAAAACTCGTTCGTTTCCATGTTTCCGTGAGCAGATCGAATTGAACAAGCTTGAATTTTCCATGTGAAGAGATTTTCACCGCCGTCAAACAGCAACCGTTCACCGCCACGCTCGCGCCGATTTTCAATCCGCTACCGCTCACATTCGCACGCACCGTCAACTCGATGGATTTCCCAGTCGGCTTGATTTTTTCGATGTTGCCAGCTTTTTCGACTATGCCTGTGAACATGGAATGATTCTAATGGCGAAGCAGGACTCCGTCGAGCCGCGTTTAATCCACTCGTGCCGTCATCAGCAAATCTTCGCCAAGCTTTCGCCATTCTACATCACGAAGCTGGATTGCTTTGCTCAAAGATTTTACGCCTTCGCCCGCAACAGCTTTGCGTGCGTCGCGCCCGCCCAGGATTTTCGGCGCGTAAAAAAACACAACCCTTTGGGCGAAGCCACCGAGCAGAAACGACGCATTCACTTCGCCGCCGCCCTCGACCAGCAGGCTGGTGACGTTATTCGCGTCGAGTTTTTTCAGCAGCCAACGCAAATCGATTGCGGATTTCTTTGCTGGCGCGGTGAGGACATTTACTTTTTTGGTCAGGGCCGCGAGGCGCTTTTTCGGTGCCTGTTTGCCGACCACAATCGTCGTCAGCGCCGCAAATTTATCACTCACCACTTTCGCATCTAGGGGTGTCCGCGCGCGCGAATCGAGAACGATGCGGCGAAGCGGCTTGCCCATTTGCCATCTGCCATCTGCCACCTGCTTTCTGGCCGTCAGGCTCGGATCGTCCGCCAAAATCGTGTTGATGCCGACGAGAATCGCATCGCTGCCTTGGCGCAGTTTCATGCCGTGCGCGCGGGATTGCTCGCCGGTGATCCATTTGGATGAGCCACCGGCCGTGGCAATTTTCCCATCCAGCGTCATCGCTGCCTTCACCGTGACGAACGGAGTGCGGTGGACAATCCAGTGGTTGAATGCTTCGTTTAATCGCTCGCATTCATCGGCAAGTTTGGAGTGCGGTGACAGGTCACCGCTTTTCAAAGCGCCGACATGTCGGCGCAGTCCAAGCGTCGCAATACCCGCGCGTTGCAAAATTTTGAAACCTTTGCCCGCATGTTTGGGATTCGGATCGGTCGCGCCGACAACGACTTTTTTTATTCCGGCGGAAATAATCGCGTCCGTGCAAGGCGGCGTGCATCCGTGCGTGCAACAGGGTTCCAGCGTCACATAAAGCGTTACGCCGCGCGCTGAGTGCCCGCGCCGTTGTGCGTCGCGGAGCGCCTCGATTTCCGCGTGCGGCAAACCCGCGCGCCGGTGCCAGCCGCGCCCGATGATTTTGCCATCCTTCACCAGCACTGCTCCTACCAGCGGATTCGGCGACGTCGCGCCATAGCCGCGCCGGGCGATTTCGAGGGCGAGGCGCATGAATTTCAGATCATCTTTCAATCAATATTCTGGTAAATTGTTTGGGACTATGTGGCTCGAAGGATTTGCGCTGTTGTGGGCTTGGAAGAGTTATTTTAGCCGCCTGATTAGAAAGTATTCGTTGAACGGCTTGTCGTCGGTGATTTGAATTTTTGGATCCGGGTTTAGGAGCGCCGGAATTGAAACTTCGTTTGTGATTACCTTGTTAAGATAAGCCATCGCATCCTTGGAATCATTCCATTCAACCAGATCTTCTTTGGCGGATTCGGGCATGCGTGCCGTCAATTGCTCCGCATCAAGTTGTTCGATGGGTTCCATTGACGCCAGCAAATGGATTCCCCAACCTCGAACTGATGGAAAGCCACGCACATATGGGAATGATTCATAGATGGAGCGGATGACCGCCTGTGCCGTCGCAGGTTCGTTGTCGCCCGGAAACCACATCTGAACGATGCCGCCGGGTTTCAGATGCTGCTTGGCCAGGTCATAAAATTCTTTGGAAAATAGCAGGCTTGAACCCGCTGCCTGCACCGGCGGCGGCGGGTCAACCACTATGACGTCGAATTTTTTGTCCGTGCGCTTGAGAAAACGGCGGCCGTCGTCCGTGATTATGTGACCGTTTGGATCGCTGATCGCCCGCTCGGCGTCTTCATGAAAAAAACCAAAATCTTTTGTCACGCTCGGCACCAACTCGACGACGGTGGTGTCAATGTTCCAGCTCAAGGCTGAGCGATAAGTCGTCCCCATGCCGAAACAAATGACCAACGCCGATTTGGGAGGCTCCTTATGAAAGGCCATCGGCAAATGCACCATGAACTTGGTGATGGGCGTCAATATCGTCATTCCGATGCCGTTGACCAAAAGCCATTTTTGATTCCGGCCAAATGCAATGACGGAAGCCGCATAATCCCGCCGGATGGTTGTGTTCGTTTCAGTCTTCAACATAAAGCCGTCAAAGTCTTCGGCGAAAAATGAAGTCCAAACGAGAGCTACGCAGATCAACGATCCAAAGGCCAGCCGACGTTGTCGCGGCATTGATTTGCTGAACGCGATCCAAAAAACAATAAATGGCAGACTCAATAGCACCAGCGCGTGACGCTCGTTAAAGACCGGCAACAACACATAGCAGGCAAACAGCGGCCCCAAGATGCATCCCAGCACATTGATGGCATAAGCCCTGCCGGCACGCATCGGCTGCCCGGCGGCATAGCCGTCTATCAGGCTTGGGGTCAGATATCCCAGCAACGCGCACAACGGACAAATGCTGCCAAGCAGAATAAATACGCTGAACACTTCTGGAGTTCCCACATAAAAATCCTGCACCACAAATTTCGGGTTGTTGGCAAGCACCGGCAAGAAGGCCGTAACCGCAAGCGCGGCGATCAAATTTCCGTTTGAATTGACATGATTCTTCCGAAGATCCCTGCGATACATCCACGAGCCGAGAAAGGTCGCTCCCAAATAAGTGAATACAATCATGGCAAAGGAATATACCTGCGTCTTCAGCACCGGTGTGAAGGCCCGCGACCAGACCACCTCCATTGCCATCGCCACAAACCCGGTTGAAAATAAAATCATTCTTGTCATCCTGCCGTCGCGAACCTGCGGTTGCAGCGATTCGGCGGGCATAGCCGGAGCCTCCGCCTTTTCCGAAAGACCGGCGGCCGGACGCCCTGCCCGCCCCAGGCAGGCACTGACAAAGGCGATGGTGAAATTTCCCGCAGCCGCCAGCCACAGCGTGTGCCGAAACCCCAAAAGCTCTATCCAGACAACCGCCGTCAAAAAAGTTCCGCACATCGCCCCCAGCACGTTGGCCAGATATAGAAAACTGAAACTTCCCGTGTTGGCTTCATCCTGTTCCCGCACAAAAGCCATCATGAAGGGAAACGTCGCGCCCATGCACACGCACCACGGCAGGATGGACACCGCCAGCACCAGCGCCGAGAGCGAAAGATACCCGAACGAATCCGTCTCCCCGCTCGCCAGAAGTAGCCCTTCCCCGACGGCAAACAATTTCGGCACCGCAAACGCGCCCAGCCCGATCAGCAGTTCTGCGAACGCATAAAAATAAATCGCAGAAAGCCCGGTCCTCTTCGCAAATGCAGCGATGAACCGTCCGCCCCCCCACGAACCCAGCGCCAGCCCCAGCATGAACACCGACAGCACCACCGACAGCACCGGCGTGATGATTCCAAACGACGCGAACGCCATGCGCGTCCACACCACCTGATAAACGAGGCTGCTGAAACCGGACAGAAAGAAGAGAAAAAATAAAATCCGGCGCGTGAGTCGGTTCATGCGCCCGACTGTTTAGCCGCTGAAACCTCTTTGGACAAGTTTCAAAATCCGACTGCACGCCGTTCAGGCAGGAGGCCGCAACAAATGGATACCCGACGGTCCCCTCCGGCCAGCTTCCGCCAATTCACCGGACAAACCCGCCGGCTCACCGGCCTTTCCCCCGAAGTTGCCGTCATTTCCCTCGCTATTTTGACCGGTTCCCCCGCGCACCGGACGTGTTCCCTTGGACAATTATCGTGTTCCCTTGGACAATTATCGTGTTCCCTTGGACAATTATCGTGTTCCCCCGGGCAATTATCGTCTTCCCCTGGACATTTTACCAATTCCCCTGGACATTTTGCGGATTTCCCCGGGCAATTATCCATTTCCCCCGAAGTTTTGGGGCGTTCTCCCGCCGTTTTTGGGCCGGCGAACGACAATCAAGCCATTCTCCCGCAGCGTTTTACGCGGTTTCCGCCCGTTTTGGAGTGTTCCGTGGTCAAAAATCGCCAGCCCGGCGGGCGATCCGGCCAATCCCTCCCCGAAAATAGCCCAGCCATTCATGGCTGGGTAGCGTGGCGTTAAATTTTTCAAAGTCCCGGCAGGGACGACAGAACATTTCTTTCGTCCCTGCCGGGACTTGGGCGGGTTGTTGGACGTTTTACCCAGCGCTAAAGCGCTGGGCTATTATCAAAAATCCCATCGGATTCGGCGAAATCCCGCCGCAGCCCCGGCGGGGCGGCATATTTGTAGCCGGGCAATCAAAACAAATTCAAAGCTCCATCGGAGCGGCATCGTCCGGGAATATGCCGCTCCTACGGAGCTGGCGGTTTTTGCGCGGGCGGTTCTACAAATATGCCGCGCCCACGGCGCTGAAAAATCCCGAAGGGATTTTATCATTCAGCCCGGCGTTGACGCGCAGCCCCACCACAAGTCAAACGGGAATGCTTCAACTTATGAAGGGCTCACTTGTTTATCCGTGATTAAAGAAAAATTTATTCCTCAAACAACGCCGCCGCGAACTGCTTGGCGTCGAAGGGCTGCAAGTCGTCCGGCTGCTCGCCGAGGCCGATGAATTTGATGGGCAGGCCGAGTTCCTTCTGGATGGCCACCACCATGCCGCCTTTGCTCGTGCCGTCCAGCTTGGTCACGATCAGGCCGGTCAGCGGCACGGCCTTGTGAAATTCGCGCGCCTGGTTCAGCGCGTTCATGCCGGTGCTGCCGTCCAGCACCAGCAGCACCTCATGCGGCGCGCCCGCGAGCTGCTTGCCGATGACGCGATGCAGCTTCTGCAATTCCTGCATCAGGTTGTGCTTGGTGTGCAACCGGCCGGCGGTGTCAATGAACAGGTAATCCGCCTTGCGCGCCTGCGCGGCGGTCACGGCGTCGTGCGCCACAGACGCCGCATCCGCGCCGTAGCCGCTGGCAATGACGTCNNAACGTGTCGCACGCGGCGAGCAGCACGGATTTTTTCTGCGCCTGAAAATAATGCGCGAGCTTGGCGCTGGTGGTGGTCTTGCCCGTGCCGTTCACGCCGACGATGGAAACGACGCAGGTGCCGCCGGGGATTTCACGCAGGCCGGACTTGTTGGTGGCCAAGCTTTTCTCAATCTCCGCCCGCGCGATGGCAAGATAGTCGAGTCCCGCCGTGCCTTGGGTTTCGTAGGCCAGCTTCACCGCCGCGACAATCTGCGTGGTCATCGCGATGCCGAGGTCGGCGGCGATGAGCGCCTGTTCGATTTCTTCCAGTGACTCGGCGGTCAGCTTGGGCGAGCGCGTGACGATGCGCTTGATTTCGTGCGTGAGCTTGGCGTGCGTCTTGGCGAGGCCTGCTTTGAATTTGGCGAAAAGACCCATTTGTAAAAGTCGTTATATGTGAATGGTGAATCGTTGCATCGGCGCGAAATTCGATTTAACGATTTAGCGATGCAACATTTTTCCCAGCGACCGCCACTTTCATCTTTTCGACATGTTCGTAAGGCAGTTTCACCGTGCCGATGAGCGGTTTGTTTTTGCTGAAGCCATGGCAGTCGCTGCCGCCGGTCACGAGCAGATGATATTTGTCGGCGATTTCGAGATAACGTTCCGACATCGCGGTGGAATGTTTTGTGTGAAAACATTCGATGCCATCCAGCCCGGCTTTTACAAGGTCGGGGATGATATCATCGTTGTGATTCAAACCCGGATGCGCCATCACCGCAAGCCCTCCGGTCTGATGGATCAGTTCGATGCCTTGGAGCGCGGACATCTTGGTCTTGGGCACCCACGCGGGCCGGCCCTTTTTTAGAAAGCGTTCAAACGCATCGTCCAAATTTTTCACAAGACCCGCCTTCACGAGTGCGCGCGCGACATGCGGACGTCCCGGCGATTTGCAATTGGCCAGGGCAAAGACCGATTCGACTTCAAGCGGCACGCCGAGTTTGTTGATGGCCGCGACCATTTCGAGAATCCGATTTTGCCGCACGGTCTGGAACCTGCCGATTTCCGCAAGAAATTTTTCATTGTGGGTGTCCAGAAAATAGCCGAGCAGATGCAGCTCCGTATTGCCGAGTTCAGCAGTAAGTTCCGTGCCGGGGATGAATTCCATTCCAGCCGCCGAGCATGCCGTTGCCATGCGCGCACAGCCCTCGACTGAGTCGTGATCCGTCAAGGCCATCGCCGCGAAACCGAGCCGCGCGCCGTGCCCGGCCAGCTCTTCCGGCGAGAAAGTCCCGTCGGAAAAAAACGTGTGCAGATGTAAGTCGGCGAACTTCATTTTTAAGTTCTTGCCGGGCGCAAAATTTCACCGCGAATTTTGTCGAGGATTCCATTCACGAATTTCCCGCTGTCCTGCGTGGAAAATTTTTTGGCGATGTCCACGGCTTCGTTGATGCTGACGACCGGCGGAATGTCGTCACGGTGAAGCATTTCGTAAATTGCCAGCCGCATGATGTTGCGGTCCACGGCGGCGATGCGGTGGAAATCCCAGTTCTTCGCATGGCTCTTGATTTTTTCGTCAATCGCGTCGCGATGCTCCAGCACGCCGCGAATCAGCGGCTCGGCGAACAGGCGCGTCTCGGCTTCCTCGACCGTCGGCGGGGGCAGCTCGAATTTTTCGCCCCAATGCGACGCGCCCTTTTCATCCTCAATCGCTGCGGCGCGCTGGGAATTCCAGAACTGCGCCAGCTCGAGTTCGAGGTTTTCCGGCGGGTTCAAGTCGTGCTGAAACAGAAATTGCACTGCGCGCTCGCGCGCTTCTCGTCGTTTGCCCATGAAAGTAGCTTAAAGTCAAATGCCCAAAGTCTAAAGTCTTAAATCAGCCCGAGGCCAGGATCAAATAATGCGCCCGGCTTTGAACGTTGGACTTTGGGCTTTGGACTGTTTAAAGTTTCGCAAATGAAAGTTGGAAAATTGCTGCACACACGCTACCGCGTGAACGACCTGGAGCGCACGGTGAAGTTTTACCGGGACGTTCTCGGCCTTGAAGAAATCAAGCGGCACAAGTCGCCGCGCGGCTCGGAATTGGTTTTCCTCAAGGCGCCGGAAAGCGACGAAGAGATCGAAATCTGCTTTTTGCCCGGCAGCGAATCCGTGAAAGTGCAGCCGGACTTGACTCATCTGGCGTTTGAAGTGGACAGCCTCGAAGCATTTGCAAAACACCTCGCAAAACTCGGACTGAAATATTCCGACGGCCCGACAACTAGTTCCAGTGGGACGACGTTTGCGTTCGTTGACGCACCCGAAGGCTACGAAATCGAGCTGATCCAAAAAGGCAAGAGCGGTCGCTGATTTTTCCAACTTCCATCTCCTAACTCCCAACTTTTAAAATAAATGAGCGTTCTAATTGTCGGCACCACCGCACTTGATTCCATCAAAACTCCAAACGCTGAAAACCCGCGCCTGCTTGGCGGCTCCGCCAGCCACGCGGCTGTCGCGGCGAGTTTTTTTTCGCAGGTGAAACTTGTCGGTGGCGTGGGCGAGGATTTCCCGAAGAAATACATTGAGCTTTATCGCCGGCATAAAATTGATCTAGAAGGCCTGCAAACTTTGCCGGGGAAAACTTTTCACTGGTCGGGCGAATACGAATTGAACATGAACAACCGCCGCACGCTCGCAACGGAATTGGGCGTGATCGAAACATTTTCACCAACATTGCCGAAATCCTATCAAAGCTCGCCGTTCGTATTGCTCGGCAACATCGCGCCAGCACTGCAGCATCGCGTGCTCGACCAGATGAAGAAGCCGAAATTCGTCGTGGCTGACTCGATGGATTTGTGGCTGAACATTGCGCTGGATGATTTGCTGAAGCTGCTGCCGCGCATTGACGGCTTCGTGCTGAACGACAGCGAGGCGCATCAACTCACGAAGGAAGACAACGTCTTTGCAGCGCTCAAAAAAATCCACAAGCTCGGCCCGAAATACGTCATCATCAAAAAAGGTTCGCACGGATCGGTCTTGTCCGGCCCGAAAGGTTTTTTCATCTGCCCGGCCTATCCGCTGCAAAAGGTCGTCGACCCGACCGGCGCAGGCGATTCATTTGTCGGCGGCATGATGGGATTTTTGGCGACCGCAAAAGGCGCGATTGACGCGAACATCCGGCGCGCGATGATTTATGGCAGCGTCACCGCGTCATTCTGCTGCGAGGGTTTCGGCCTCACGCGCACAACCAAAATCAAACGCGCTGACATCGAAAAACGCGTGAAGGAACTGGAAAAGTTGACAAAGTTTTAATGAGAACCTCAGTTTTTAAAGGCTACCTTTTCAGCACCAGCGTGCGCGAGGCAATTTCCCAGCGGTGGGCATGGAAACAGAAATAGGCGTTTCCAAATCTCAAAACGCATCCGCAATTGTGGGGTGGTGGCAGAAGGCATTCCAAGGCGACGGTGGAGATTCCAATCAGTTTTGCCCTGCAATTTTTGGGGAATGGCAAATTTTCTTCCGTCACGTTCGGAGGAACGCTGTCTTTTGGCCTGTCATTTGCCTCTGACATAACACCGCTTAAAAACCATTCCTATGGGACAGTTTCAAAGTAGCACACGTGGTGCATTTGTCGAATTCTATTTGTTTCGCGGGATATTTTGAAATTTCCATCCATGTCCGTTTGTGTTCATCTATGCCCGAATGAAAGCTGTCATCCTCGCCGCCGGGAAAGGCACGCGCATGAAGGAACTCACCAGCGAGTTGCCAAAACCCATGCTCCAGGTGCAGGGCAAACCGATTCTCGAACATATCGTTGCAGGCATTGTCGCGTCGGGGATCCGCGAAATCTTCATCATCACCGGCTGGCGCGCGGAAGCCATTGAAGATCATTTCGGCGACGACAAAAAATTCGGCGCGCAGATTTCCTTTGGCCGGCAGCTCATCCAGGATGGCACGGGCAAGGCGCCTGAACTCGCGAAACAATTCATAGGTGACTCGCCGTTCCTGCTGACTTATGGCGACATCCTCGTCGCGCCGGAAACGTATCCGCAGATGATCCGGCGTTTTGGCGAAGGCGATTTCGCAGGCGTCATCACCGTCACGCCCGGCGAGGACGTGACGAAGGGCGGCCTGAATTTTTTCGACGAACAATTCTTTCTGAAGCGGCTTTTGGAAAAGCCGTCGCGCGAGCAGTTGGAGCAGTTGCGCCGCGACGGCTGGCTCAAGCCCGGTGTTCCGGCGTGGTATAATGCGGGCATTTATATTTTCCGCCCGGAAATTTTTGAATTTACATCACGCCTGCAAAAATCTCCCCGCGGCGAATACGAATTGACCGACGCCATCAGCGCGATCGTCGCAAGTGGGGAAAAATTGGCTGGCCTTGAAATCAAAGGACGCTGGGTGGATGTGCGGGATCCTGAAACGCTGGCGAAGCTGGAAGAAGAAAACTAGGAGACAAACTTCGGTTCAAAGACCGGACCGAGATTGTGCTTCTTCAGCAGGTTGCAGAATTTCTCAATGCCGCGCTTTTCATCCGAGGCAAGATGATAATGAATTTGCCAGCCGAGATAATCACGGCGGAAAGCTTCGTCGTATTCTTCGCGCGTCTCAATGATGTAATCCAGCGTTTCCATGCCAAAACTTTTTGCCTCGCGCAACTCGCGGCGCAATTCCTTGTTTTCCATCCCGCGCCGCAGCGCCCAGACCGCATAAACAAAGGGCAAATTCGTCGTTTCTGTCCACACCGAGCCGAGGTCAACAATTTCGTGCGCGTGCGATGCGCGTTGGAAATCAATCGCCCGGTCGCCGATAAGCAGGACGAAATCCCTTTCCGAAGCGGCGGCGTAATTTTCCAGCGGTTTGAACTGCGGAAACAAGTTTTTTTCGGCGAGCAGGACTTTCAGCAGATTCACGCTTGTGAGCGATGCTGAATCGCAAAAAATTACCGTCGCATCCGCGATCGGCTTTTTGTGGGCGAGAATCACGCTGTAAACTTCGCCAAGCGACGCGATGGCGATGCCGTCAAGGATGTCGTAACGGTCGTTGAGCAAAACCTCGGTGATGCTGACGAGCGCGGCATCGAGTTCGTCGCGCTGGAGCATTTCGGCGAGCCTGGCGGGCGTGGTGAAGACGATTTCGCTTTCGATGCCGCGCGTGAGCGGCACGGCGTTCAGATATTGAACCGAGCCGATGCGAAATTTATTTTGTCCGGTATCCATCATCGCCGAAATTTAAATGACAGCAGAATTTCGGTAAAAATCCAATTTTTATCCCACACCACGAACCCGATCCTTTTTCTCTTCCAGTTCTGTCTGAAGTTTTTTCCGCTCGATAACAAGTTGGCTGCGCAACGATTCCTTTTTTTCAAAGTCCTCCTCCTTTGCGATTTCAGCCTCCAGCGCGATTTCTCTCTCGGCGATTTTTGCGGCATGTTTTGAATCCAGTTCCGCGAGCTGTTTTTTCTGCGCGGCAGTCAATTTGACAGTCGGGGTGGATTTGTTCAATCGCTCCATGGCGAGTTCGTATGATGATTTCATTGGATGCTGTTAATTTAATTTTGAATTGCAGTTTTGAGTTGCGGCCAACATGGCGCTTCCATCAGCTATCAATCTTTTTCTTCCACGGCTGTTCTGGAAATTTGTCGGGCATCCGGATCACCTTGACGGGTGGCGGCTTGGGTTTGGCCATTTGAAGTTCGTCGCCATCGGCGGCCAAGGCGTCGGGTGCCCCGGCTTTGGCCTTTGCGGCATCCGCGCGCCACGATTCAATTTTCGCCTGCAAGCCGTGATGTTCGGCTTTCTGTTTGTCGCCAGCCTTTTGATAAAATAGCGAAAGATTTGTGTGAACAAGTTGTTCTTTCGGACGAAGTTTCTCGGCCTTGTGCCCTTCGGCGATCGCGGCGGCAAAATCGCCTTTGCGATAAAAGGCCATGCCCAGCGCGAGTTGAGCTTCGAAATTTTGCGCGTCAACTCCCAGGACAGCCTTTAATTTGACAATCGCGCTGTCGAAATCGCCGCGACTGAAATCGAACATCGCGTCGTCGTATTGTTCCTGCAAATGCATTTGTCAGGTGAACGCTACGCGCATCAGCCTAGCAGCGCAAGGTCGAGGCGCAGCAATAGACAACATTCATTTTCCGCGCCGATGGATGAAGCCCTCTTATGGCCACAAAGCAGTCATTAGAATTTGACATGATTGCGCCGCCTGTTAATGTAAAACAGGCAATGTTGTCGTGCTGTCCACTTCCGTCGGCAGCTCCGCGTTGCGCGCGTTAAATTTTTAACTTTGAAGTTCCATGAGTGATACAATTGCAGAAGCGTCGTCGTCGGGTGGCGCGCAAAAAGTTGGGAAGATCAACGAAGCCGTAATCCGCATTGCGGGCAATTCGCAGGACGGCATCCAGGCCATTGGCGGATTTCTCGCACGGCTCGCGGGCCGCAGCGAACAGGAGGTCATGACGTTCATGACGATCCCCTCGACGATTTCCGGCGGGCCGTCCATTTTCCAGGTCCGCATCGGCAGCGGCGAAGTTTTGAGCGCGGGCGACGAGGCGGACATGCTGCTCTGTTTTTACCAGCACAGCTACGAGGATCATATCAAATCACTCAAGCTCGGCGGAATCGTGCTTTACGACGCCGACCACGTTCAGCCGAGATCGGATTGGGAGGAAATTTATCGTCACGTTGGCGTGAATATTTCCAGCCTCACCGTCGAGGCCGTCGGTGGAACCGGTCGTGACAAGGGTAAAAACATATTTGCGATGGGTCTTCTTGCGAAAATTTTCGATCTGAATGTTCCCAAGCTCACCAAGCTCATCGAGGAACGCTTCGGCGGCAAAGATCCGACGATTGTTCAAAATGCGCTCGTCTGCTTCAACGGCGGCTACAATCACTCGCTCGAAAACCTGCTCAAGACATACCAGTTTTATGCGCCTGAGAAAAAGGATCGTCATCAAGTCGTGATGAACGGCAACGAAGCGCTCGGCTACGGATTGATCGCCGCCGGGGTGCGTTTTGGCGCGGGCTATCCCATCACGCCGTGGTCGGACATCATGGAACTGCTCCGCCGCGAGTTGCCTAAATATGGCGGCTCTTTCATCCAGACCGAGGACGAAATCGCCGCGATTTCCATGGCGATTGGCGCCAGTTACGGCGGACGTGTTGCCGTGACGGGTTCAAGCGGTCCTGGAATTTCCCTGAAAACCGAGGCGCTCGGATGGGCGGTCATGGCGGAAATGCCGCTCGTCATAGTGGATGTGCAGCGCGGCGGGCCTTCGACCGGCATGCCGACGAACATTGAACAGTCTGACTTGAACATCGCCTGCTTTGGCGGCCACGGCGATTCGCCGCGCGTCGTCATTGCGCCTACCAGCGTGGAGGATTGTTTTTACACCGCAATCGAGGCCGTCAACATCGCCCGCAAATACAGCACGCCGGTCATCATCCTGACCGATCAGGGCATAGCCACGCGCATCGAGGCGTTCGAGGAGCCGAACCTCGAAAAAGTTTGCCAGGACATCTCGCCCAATTTCACGACTGTCGCCGACCACAAGCCCTACGACTTGTCCAAGCCCGACGGCATCACGCAGCATCTCGCGCCCGGCACAAGGATTGAAAGCGGCAAATATCCCATCGTCACCGGCCTCGAGCACGACGAGCTCGGCCATCCGACCGGCTCGCCGAAATTGCATCAGGAAATGACCGCCAAGCGCCGCAACAAATTGCGCAAGCTCGCGTGGGAATTTCCCAAACTGAAAACCTATGGCCCGGACGAGGGACAAATCCTGCTCGTCGGCTGGGGTTCGAGCCAGGGTCCGATACGCGAAGCCGTTGACCGCGCGCGTGGCATAGGCGAGGCTGTTTCCGGCCTGACCATCAAGCACATCAATCCGCTGCCAAACGGTCTTGAGGAAATTTTCAAGGGCTTCCATCACATTTTCGTCGTCGAACTGAACGACGAGGGCATTTACGGCTACGGCCAGCTTGCCTCGCTGCTCCGCGCCCGCTACTGCGACGCGCGCATACGCGGCATCAACAAGTCCGACGGCCTGACCTGGAAGGTGAAGGAAATCCTCGACCGCGCCCGCGTGCTGGCCAGCGATAAAAAATAATTTTGCAAAACCATGAGCACTCTCTCCACTGAAGTTCCTGACCGCAACGCCGGCAACATTGCCGTTGTCAACGCCCCGACCACCTCCGCCACCGGCGAACGCAAGGGCCTGACCAAAAAAGAGATCGCCGCCGACCATCCGACATGGTGTCCCGGCTGCGGCGACTTCTCCGTGCTCGCGCTTTATTTCAAGCTGATCGAGAAGCGCAAGATCTGGCACGAAAAAATCACCACTGTCGCAGGCATCGGCTGCTCCAGCCGCTTCCCCTATTTCGTGCAGGCGCACGGCGCGCATTTCATTCACGGCCGCGCGCTGCCGTTTGCTTCCGGCATTTCACTTTCGCGTCCCGACCTGCACGTGTTCGTGTTCGGCGGCGACGGCGACGCCTTCTCCATTGGCGGCAACCATTTCAACCACACCGCGCGCAAAAACGTCAAGATGACCTATTGCGTCATGGACAACTGGGTTTACGGCCTCACAAAGAAACAGACCTCGCCCACGTCGCCGCTCGGTTTCAAGAGCAAGACCGACCAGTGGGGCGCGGTGGATTATCCGATCAACCCGATGAAGCAGGCGATTTCCGCCGGCGCCACGTTTGTAGCGCGCACGACGCACACGAACCCGAACCACGTTTTGCAGATGATGGAAGCCGCGATGGATCACGACGGATTCAGCTTCATCGAATGCCTTAGCGAATGCGTTGAGTTTTACGAAGGCGCGTTCGACGCGAGCAACCCGCGCAAGGGCGGCGTCTTCAACGAAGTTCCCAAGACGCACGACGTGACCGACGAGCTCGCGGCCTACAAGCTCGCGGGCGAGCCGTTCCCCGGCAGCTTTGGTATTTTCTACAAGGTCAGCAAGCCGACCAAGAACGCCAAGGAAGCCGAGATCAACAAATCGTTTCAGGCCAAGACCACCGGCATGAAGGACTGGCAGATCCTCCAGAAAAATTTCGACCGGATGAAATAAAAGCTCACCCATAACTTTCAAAACCCCGATGCAAGCCGGGGTTTTGTTTTTGATGGGGCGAGTGTAAAACTGCTTGTCATGTGGCAACAACAGGGCTACGTTCACCTCATGAGTAAGACCGCGACCATCCGCACCCGCATCGAACCCGGCCTCAAGAGCGAAGTCGAGAACATCCTCGCCCATTTGGGGCTGACGGCTTCTGAGACGGTGCACCTGCTTTACCGCCAGATTAAGCTGCAACGCGGCCTGCCTTTCGACGTGCGGATTCCTAACGTGCTCACCATGCGCACGCTCAACGCCAGCAAGACGGGCAAAAATGTAAAAAGGTTCGGCGGCAAAAAGGAACTTTTTGCCGACCTGGGTTTGTGAGAACTTTCAGCCGCACCAGTCAGTTCAAGAAAGATGTCAAACGCGCGGGCAAGCGAGGCGAAGACCTCACAAAACTCCGGGAAGTCATGGAATTGCTGATTGAAGGTGGCTCGTTGCCGCCAGAATTCAAGGATCATCCGCTGCGCGGAAATTTTGCCAGCAGCCGCGACTGCCATATCGAGCCGGATTGGGTGCTGATTTACACGCTTGCCGAAAAAGACACGCACGTCCGCTTTGAACGCACCGGCACACACAGCGATTTGTTCCGCTGAGATTCATGTAAAAGCTTTGCATCTTTGCAGTTAATTTTCCGGCAACACATGGCCCACATCCACGAAAAAATTGATTTCACCGTGGCGATTTTTATTGTTCACGATGGAAAAGTCCTTCTCATCCACCATCGCAAGCTCGACAAGTGGCTGCCGCTTGGCGGGCACATCGAGCTGGACGAAGACCCGGAGCAGGCCGCGTTGCGCGAGGCGCGCGAAGAAAGCGGCCTCGACGTGGAACTGCTCGGNNTGGGCGCGGCCAAAAAATTCCGCCGCCATAAAACTCGCCACCGCCGAGCACCACGACATCCGCTGGTGCAGCCTTGAAGACATGGAAAAATTGTCCCCGCCGATGACCGGCGCGGTGAAATGGTATTGCCGCCAGGCCATCGGTGAGATTTCCAGCCGTCCATGACCGCCAACCAGAAAATCCGCAACACCTCCTTTGTCATCGAGGGGCTGAACTCCTTCGCCACGGTTCTTTATTTCAACTACCTCTACTTTTTCATGCAGGCGCGGTTCGGCTTCGGCGACAAGCGCAACCTCCTTTTGGCCGCGCTGCTCGGTTTCATCTACACTTTTGCCGCTTGGCAGGGCGGGCGGATCGCGCACCGGCTCGGATATTTTCTTACGCTCAAACTCGGGTTCGCGTTGATGCTGGCCGGGCTGGTCGCCGGTTCGATGCTCGTCTCAATGCCCGGCCAGATTCTCGCCGCCATCGTCGTCGCCGTCGGCATGTGCGCCACGTGGCCGACGCTCGAGGCGCTCGTCAGCGAGAGCGAACCGCCCGCCGGTGTGCCGCGCGTCGTCGGCATCTACAACATCACCTGGGCCGTCGCTAACGCCGTGGCCTATTTCATCGGCGGCACGCTGATCGTCAAATTCGGGTTCAAAATCATTTTCATCGCGCCCATCGTCATCGTGCTCGCGCAACTCGTCCTGACGTTCTGGATGGAAATGCACGCAAAGGAAATCGTCCATGCCCGCAATGAAACCGATTCCGCGCCGCCGCCCGACCCGAACCGTCCGTCTCCGGCGCGGGCAAAAACATTTCTGCGGATGGCGTGGCTTGCGAACCCGTTCGCCTACATCGCCATCAACACCCTCATCGCCACCATCCCCGGCATCGCCGCGAAATTCCAGATGTCGCCGATGCTCGCGGGATTTGTCTGCTCGCTGTGGTGCTTCGTCCGGCTCGGCACATTCATCGTGCTGTGGCGGTGGACAGCCTGGCATTATCGTTTCCGGTGGCTTGCCGCCGCGTTTGCGATGCTCGTTTTATCCTTCGCGGCCATTCTCATGTCGCCAACCATTTATGCGCTCATCGGCGCGCAAATCTTTTTCGGCGTCGCCATCGGCCTGATTTATTATTCGTCGCTGTTTTACTCGATGGACGGCGGCGACGCGAAGAGCGAGCACGGCGGCATCCACGAGGCGGCCATCGGCCTGGGCAACTGCGTCGGCCCTGCCATCGGCGCGGCGGCGCTGGAATTCCTGCCGCAATATGCCAACAGCGGCGCCGTTGCCGTGAGCGTGCTGCTGCTGTGCGGATTTGGCGGTCTGCTGACCATCTGGAAAACCTCCAGGTGACAATTTCCCCGCCTGTGGAGCAGTTTTAACGTCCGTTAGGAGCTGTTTTATAACGGAATTGAGGAGCTCCGTCGTGGAATTGAGCAACTCCATCGCGGAATTGAGGAGTTCCATCGCGGAATTGAGGAGTTCCATCGCGGAATTGAGCAGCTCTATCACNNTCTATCACGGAATTGAGCAACTTTTATCCGTGTTTGAGAACCTCAATTACGGGTAAAAATGGCTCCCGCAGGTTCAAAAACCCTAAAAAATCCGCGAAAACTGCCAAAACCACCCGATTTTGGACCGGAACCGCCCCGCGCCGACTGCCGATGATCAAAAGGCGACAGTTTGGGGGCATGACCACCCCGGGCATGGCTGGCCGCGTCCTTGGACCAGCCGGGGCATCTAAATTTCTTCTTCGCGCCTTTGCGCCTTCGTTGTTAAGCTTCATCCCATGTCCGCTGAACAAGAAAATCAACCGCCGCCCGCGCAGCCGAACGCCGAGCGCAAGACCCTCGACGACCGCGCGAAAATGACCGAGCTGGAGCGCATCCGCCATTCCGCCGCGCATGTCATGGCCACCGCCATCCTGCGGCTCTGGCCGGAGGCGCAATTCGCCGCCGGACCGCCGGTCGAAAACGGATTCTATTACGACGTGGATTTGCCGCACCGCATCTCGCCGGAGGATTTCGAGAAGATCGAGGCCGAGATGAAAAAGGAGATCAAGGCGAACAACACTTTTGAGAAAATCATCGTCACGCGCGAGCAGGTGATTGCGGATTCACAGAGCGGACGGCTCGGTGGTTTGGCCGAACGTCCCGGCAACGTGAGCAAGTTCAAGCTCGGCAACCTCGAGGCCATTCCCGAAGGCGAACCGATTTCCTATTTCAAGAACGGCGATTTCATTGACCTGTGCGCCGGGCCGCATGTGATGC
>PKZR01000308.1 GCA_003133815.1 Limisphaerales bacterium
GCATGAAACAAAAAGCTTACGCCGCCGGCGTGGACATTGATCTGGGCAAATTCAGAGGGCTTTGATCCCGCATTGTTTGGCGGCAACTTTTAAGGCTTCGTCACGCGTCGCCAGCGGAAGTGACCGGCGCAACGCCAGTTCAAGGTAGGTGGCATCGTAAATGGTGAGGCCATGTTTTTCAGACAGTTCACTGGTTTTGCCGAAGGCATGCCGCGTCCCTTCCTCATCCACCGTGAATTGCATGGCGGTCAATTTTTCCAGTGCCGCCTTGCGCTGAACCACCGTCAGCCGGTGGCGGCGTTGCGCAATCAAGAGGACATTCGACATTTCCAAATACCACAACGCAGGCACGACCACCATGGCACCGGCGGCAACTTCATTCAGCAAACGGTCGGTTTCGGGTGTGGCCTGACCGTGATAGACCCACGCAAAGCCGACGGACGCATCCACGATGAAACTCGCGCTCAACGCCGTCCCTCCCCGATCCAAGATTTGACTTCCGCAGCGGTGAGCTTTGGTTTCCCCTGGTTCCGGCGGGAAATTTGTCCGCGCAACTCGAACAGTCCGGCCACCGCCGCCCGCACGGATTCCCGATTGCGGCGGCCTTCCGGCACCAACCGCGCGACCGGCTTTTCGTGCCGGGTGATAATAACCTCTTCGCCTTGGGCAACCCGTTCGAGGAGTTGACCAAACCGGGTCTTGGCTTCCAATGCAGTGACGCTTTCCATAATTTTTACCTTTGTTAAATTAACCAGTCACTAGCTATTTTACCACAACCCGCTCCCGGTGCGCAACTGAAGATTTTCGGCTGCGAATTTGCATTTTTATTTGCCAGGCAAAAGTCCTGGCCGCGCCGCCGCAAGAAATTTTCTCGCCCGCACCGCGTTTTACAGTTTTACTTTCCGCCGCATGAAACAAAAAGCTTACGCCGCCGCCGGCGTGGACATTGACCTGGGCAACCGCGTCAAGGCCACGCTGCCGCAATTGCTCGCCGCCACGCATCGCCGCGAGGTGCTCGGCAAGGTCGGCGGCTTCGGCGGCCTTTTCGCGCTGGACGTCAAAAAATATCGCGAGCCGATCCTCGTCTCCTCCGTGGACGGCGTCGGCACCAAGCTCAAGATCGCCTTTCAGCAGGACAAACACGACACCATCGGCGCGGACCTCGTGAACCATTGTGTGAACGACATCGCGGTGCTGGGCGCGGAGCCGCTGTTCTTCCTCGATTATCTCGGAACGGGCAAGCTGGAGCCGCACGTCTTCACCGACATCATCAAGGGCTTCGCCCGCGCCTGCGCGGAAAACAACTGTGCGCTCATCGGCGGCGAGACGGCGCAGATGCCGGGCTTTTATCAACCGGGCGAATACGANNAACGGCCAGAAAACCGTGAAGCGCGGCGACGTGGTCATCGGCATCGAATCGAGCGGCCTGCACACGAACGGCTATTCGCTCGGCCGGAAAATATTCTTCGAGCAGCTCGGCTACAAACCGTCGAGCAAAGTTCCCGGTTTGAAGAAATCCGTCGGCGAAGAATTGTTGAAAGAACACATCAGCTACGGCCCGCTGGTGCAAAAGCTGTTGAAGAAATTCAATCCCGCGCCTGTAGCCGCATCTCGTAAGAGTGCGGATTCGTCCGCGTTTTCACAAACGCGGCTACAACCGGTGAAAGCCTTTGCGCACATCACCGGCGGTGGTTTTGTGGACAACATCCCGCGCGTGCTGCCAAAAGCGCTCGACGTCGTCATCAAAAAAGGTTCGTGGGATATGCTGCCCATCTTCCAGATAATCGAGCAGAAGAGCGGCGTGCCGGACGAGGAATTGTATCAGGTCTTCAACATGGGCATCGGCATGGTGAGCATCGTCGCAGCGGACAAGGCGGATGCCGTGCTGAAATTCATCAATGCGCAGAAGCACAAGGCATGGATCATCGGCGAAGTTGTCAAAGGCAAGGGCGAGGCGCGGGTGGAATAATTTTTAATTCCAAATACATGCAATCCGCGTAATCTGCGGGACATGAATCCCCGTTGCTTCAAACTGCTGACGGCTGTTGCCTTCGCAAGCCTGACATTTTCCATTTCACTCCGCGCCGAAATAGTTTCAGCCACGATCCAAACGCCGCCGCCCGCCGAGACGGGCTATTTCAAATTCGGCACGGCCACGAATCCCGCCGGACATAAAATTTCCTTGAACAGCCGCAGTTTGCTTTTCGACGGCCAGCCGGTGTTTCCCGTAATGGGTGAAATGCACTATTCGCGCGTGCCGCAGGCCGAGTGGCGGGACGAACTGCTTAAGATGAAGGCCGGCGGCGTGGATATTGTGGCTACTTACGTTTTCTGGATTCACCACGAGGAAATCGAGGGACAATTCGACTGGAGCGGCCAGCGTGATTTGAAGAAGTTTTTGCAAACGTGCAATGAAGTCGGCCTGAAAGTCGTCGTGCGCTGCGGTCCATGGTGCCATGGCGAAGTCCGCAACGGCGGTTTCCCCGACTGGGTGGTGGCGCATAAGGATTGGAAGCTGCGCTCGACGGACACCAATTTTCTCGCGGCGGTGAAAATTCTTTACGGCCAGATCGCCGGGCAACTTCAAGGCAAATTGTGGAAGGATGGCGGCCCGGTCATCGGCATCCAGGTGGACAACGAGTTTGGCGGCTCGCCGAATTATCTGCTCGCGTTGAAAAAAATCGCCATTGAATCCGGCATTGACGTGCCGCTCTACATCAAGACCGGCTGGCCCGCAATGCGCACGCCGGTGCCGCTGGGCGAATTGCTGCCGCTCTTCGGCGCCTATGCGGATGGTTTCTGGGAGCGCGACACCAAGCCGATGGATGGCGCGAGCTGGGGAAATTTCACCTTCAAATTCACGCGCACAGATACGGGCGTGGGCAACGACACCTTGGGCAACCGTAATTCCGGCGACACTGCCGGCACGGAAAAATATCCCTACCTCACCTGCGAAGTCGGCGGCGGCATGCCGGCCTCGTATCACCGCCGGATGAACTACGATCCGCGCGATGTCGAAGCCGTCGCGCTGACGCAGCTCGGTGGCGGCAGCTCGTTGATGGGCTATTACATGTATCACGGCGGCCAGAATCCCGAAGGCAAGCTCTCGACGCTTCAGGAATCGCAGGCCACCGGCTATCCGAACGATCTGCCGGAAAAAACCTACGACTTTAACGCACCGATCGGCGAATACGGCCAGATCAACCCGCAATATTACTGGCTGCGCCGGCTGCATTTGTTTTTGCACGACTTCGGCGCACCGCTCGCGCAAATGCCCGCGACGCTGCCCGATTTACGGCCTGTGGATAAAAATGATTTCACCACGCTACGCTGGGCCGCACGTTCGGATGGCAACAGCGGCTACGTTTTCGTGAACAATTACCAACGCCTCCAGCCGCTTCCCGCGAAAACGAACGTGCAATTCAAACTGAATCTGCCCGGCGGTGAATTTATTTTCCCGGCCAAGCCGGTGACAATTCCGGCGGACGGCTTTTTCATCTGGCCGTTCAACCTCGACCTCGGCGGCGTGAAATTGATTTACGCCACCGCACAGCCGTTTTGCAAAATTCAAGGTGACGGCATCCAAACCTACTTCTTCGCGCAAACGCCCGGCGTCAAAGCAGAATTTATCTTTGATCCGCAAACCGTGGCGTCCTCACGAGCCGATTTTATAAACGTGAAACCGAGCCGCAAAGCTGCAATCAAACTGAAAACAAAATCCGGTGGAGAAATACAAATTGTGCTGTTGAACGAAGCTGATTCGCTGGCATTGCATAAAGACGACGCAGGTCAAGCAGTTTTCGAAAAAGAGCCGAAGACCTCCACAATGACCGTCAAAACAAAACTGCTCCAGCCCGCCGGGCCGATGCGAAAAATTCCATTCAGCACCGGCAAATCGTCCATCGCCATCGCACCGACCGATTCCGATTTCACGAATGCAGCGGTCTGGAAAATCACACTGCCCGCGAAGCTGGATTTGAAAATGAATCCAATTTTGCGGATCAATTATGTCGGCGACGTCGCGCGGCTGACGCTCAATGGCAAACTGATCGATGATAATTTTTATGCGGGACGGACGTTTGACCTCGGCCTGAATCGGTATGCGCCGGAAATCTTGACGGGCGATTTGCGGCTGGAAATCCTGCCGCTTGCAAAAAATGCGCCGATTTACCTTGAACCAAAAGCCAGGCCGGATTTTGGCCGAAAGGAAAGTCTGGCGGAAATTCAGTCGGTGCAAATGATCAACCGTTACGATGTTGAACCGGAAGATTAAATCTGTTCCCATCGTTTTCGCATGAAAAAAACAATCATAATAACGGCTCTTTGCGCACTGGCGGCTGCCATGAACTTGTGCGCCGGTGATTTGACGATGTGGTATCAGCAGCCCGCCGCCGACAACAAGGCGATGAATGAAGCCCTGCCCATTGGGAACGCGAGGATGGGCGGCTTGATTTTTGGCAAGCCGGAGCGGGAGCGAATCTGTTTGAACGAGGACAGCCTGTGGACGGGCGGTGAGAATCCCGATGGAAACTACGACACGATGGGCGCGTATCAAGTGCTCGGAAACGCGTTCGTCAATCTGCTGGGGCAGACCAATGTGTCCGGCTATCGGCGCGAACTAAATCTGGGCGACGCGCTCGCAAAGGTGAGCTATACGGCAAATGGCGTAAAGTTCCGGCGTGAATTTTTCTGCAGTCATCCGGCAGGCGTGCTGGCAGCGCAATTTTCGGCTGACAAAAAGGCGGCATACAGCGGCAGCATCGAATTGGCGGATGGCCACGTTGGAAAAGTCGTTGTCGCAGGTAACCGGTTCACAGTAACAGGCACGCTGGACAACGGCATGAAGTTCGAGTGGCAAGTGCTCGCGCTGAACCAGGGCGGCACGGTGACAACGGTCACGGACACAAATTCGACACGGCTTGAATTCAAGAATTGCGACAACCTCACATTGCTGGTCGCGGCGGGGACGGATTACGTTTTTGATTACGCCAAACAATATCACGGGGATGACCCGCACGCGCGCGTATCGGCGCAGATTGAAGCGGCGGCAAAAAACGGATTCTTCAAATTAAAAACCGCACACATTCAGGATTACCAGTCCTTGTTCAACCGTGTCAGCGCCGACTTTGGCCAGTCCAGCGACGCGCAAACCTCGTTGCCGACCAACCAGCGCAAGATTGAGGCGTTCAAGACTGTTGATCCCGGACTGGAAGCACTGCTCTTTCAATACGGTCGCTACTTGCTGATTTCCTGCTCGCGTCCCGGCGGGCTGCCGGCGAATTTACAAGGTCTGTGGAACGACAACAATTCGCCCCCATGGCATTCCGACTACCACGCGAACATCAACATCCAGATGAATTACTGGCCGGCCGAGGTTGCGAACCTGGGCGAATGCCACACACCGTTTTTTGACTTGATCGCAAGCCAGCTTCCCGCCTGGCGCAAGGCGACGGCGGCGGCGAAAGACTTTGAGACGGCCGATGGAAATTTCACCCAACGAGGTTTCGCAATCCGCACCTCGCACAACATCACCGGCGGCATGGGCTGGAAATGGGACAAGACGGCGAATGCGTGGTATTGCCAGCATTTGTGGGAACATTACGCTTTCGGGCTGGACAAAAATTATCTGCGCATAATGGCATATCCGATCATGAAGGAGACCTGCGAATTTTGGGAAGATCATTTGAAGGAGCTGCCGGATGGAAAGCTGGTCGTGCCGGATGCATGGTCGCCGGAACACGGTCCGACCGAGGATGGAGTGAGCTACAGCCAGGAAATCGTCTGGGACTTGTTCAACAATTATGTGCAGGCCGCGGATGCGCTGGGCGTGGACAAGGATTATCGCGACCAAATCGCCGCTCTGCGCGACCGCCTAGTGACGCCGCAAATCGGCCACTGGGGACAGCTTCAGGAATGGATGACCGACCGCGACGATCCGAACGATCATCACCGCCACACCTCGCACCTCTTCGCAGTTTATCCCGGCACGCAGATCAGCGTCAGCAGGACGCCTGAACTGGCAAAGGCGGCGAAGATTTCATTGGATGCGCGCGGCATCGCTCCAGACAGTGACGTGCGTGAATGGTCCTTCGCCTGGCGCACGGCGCTTTATGCCCGTCTGCACGACGGCGAGGATGCGTACAAAATGTTGCAGCAGCTTTTCTCCGCGCGGAACACCTGCCCGAATCTGTTTGGGCTGCATCCGCCGATGCAGATTGACGGGAACTTTGGCATCACCGCCGGCATCGCGGAAATGCTCTTGCAAAGTCAGGCCGGCGAAATCGAGCTGCTGCCCGCGTTGCCGGCGGAATGGCCGACGGGAAAAATTTCCGGCCTGCGTGCACGCGGTGGTTTTGAAGTCGGCATCGAATGGAATGACGGAAAGCTCGTTTCGGCCACCGTCAAAAACGTCAGCGGCGATGGCGAAGCCAAAGTGCGTTATGGCGAAAAAGTTGTGACTGTGGACGTGAAGCCGGGCCAAACGAAGCTGCTGAATGCGCAACTTGAATAATTTTAATTTTCATTCCGACAAACCCGTCTTCGCATTGCTTCGACGCGGCAAGCTGCGTAATCTGCGGTCGCGCTCATGAAAATTCTCGTCATCGGTTCGGGCGGACGCGAACACGCCCTTGTCTGGAAGCTCGCGCAGTCGCCCAACGCCACACAGATGTGGTGCGTGCCCGGCAATGCGGGCATCGCGCAGGAGCGCGTTGCCAAAAATGGCGCGCGCGTCGAATGCGTCAACCTCGGCGCGGAAGATCTGCCCAAGCTGCTCGCCTTCGCGCAGGAGAAGAAAATTGATCTCACCGTCGTCGGGCCGGACAATCCGCTGGCGCTCGGCATCGTGGATTTGTTTCAGGCGAACGGTTTGAAAATCTGGGGTGTGAACCAGAAGGCCGCGCAGTTCGAGTCCTCGAAAGTTTTCTCCCAAAAGTTCATGGAGAAATACGGCATCCCGACGGCGGCAGCTGGAACACTCTCCGACGTGGCGGCGGCGAAGAAATTCTGCGAGTCGCTCGGCGGCAAATGCGTTGTGAAAGCCGATGGCCTCGCGCTTGGCAAAGGCGTTTTGATCTGCACCAACCAGGCGGAAGCCGAAAAGGCTGTGGACGAAATCATGGTCGGCAAGGCGTTCGGCGTGGCCGGGGCGCGTGTGGTCATCCAGGAATTTCTCGAAGGCATCGAGGTTTCCCTTCATGCGCTCTGTGACGGCAAGACCGCGAAGATTTTCCCGACGTCGCAGGATCACAAGCGCGCGCTCGACGGCGACCTTGGCCTCAACACCGGCGGCATGGGCACGTATTCGCCGACGCCATTTCTGAATGACGCGCAGCTCACCGAGACCGCACGTAAAGTTCTCGAACCATTCATGCGCGGCTGCGTGGCGGAAGGGATTGATTATCGCGGCCTGCTGTACCCCGGAGTAATGCTGACGAAAGCCGGTCCGAAGATTCTGGAGTTCAACGCCCGCTTCGGCGATCCGGAAACGCAAGTTTATCTCACGCGTTTGGAAAACGATCTGTTCGAACTGCTCGACGCCAGCGTCAGCGGCACTCTGGACAAAATCGATATGAAATGGAAACCGGAAGCCAGCGTATGCGTGGTGATGGCCAGCGGCGGCTATCCGGGAAATTACGCAAAAGGGAAAATCATTTCCGGCCTCGATGCCGCGAACGCGCTGCCTCACACCAAAGTTTTCCACGCCGGCACCGCATTGAAAGACGGACAGATTGTGACAAACGGCGGGCGCGTGCTCGGCGTGACGGCGTTGGGCAAGGATTTGAAAACTGCGCAAGCCGCCGCCTACGCCGCCGTGGAGAAAATCCATTTCGACGGCGCGCACTTCCGCAGCGACATCGCGGCGAAAGCGTTTTGAACACCAGACCAACTCTTGGCCTTCCTGCAAGCGCTCTGAACGGAAGAGTTGCTGGCACGAGTAACTAGGATTGGCCATTCACAGTCTTTTGGTTAAAAATACCCAGTTGGTTTGAGTGATTTAATTAATTTGTCGAGCACCGCCTTTTGTTCCGGCGTAGTGGCATAAGGTTTGAGGTCGTATGGGCTTAAAAATCCCTGGCCGTTTGCATCCGAATATGCCTTTGCCACCGCCTCCAATTCGGGAGGCAACACCGAAAGCATTTCTGATGATTTGAACGGAAGAAGCCATTCGGCTTCACGTCGGCCGAACGCCACTCGTTGATCTATGGGATCCACAACCGTGGATTTATCCTGCACAAACAGCAGGTTGGTCATGCTTGGATTCATAGCGATCATTGAAGCGATACTTGAGTCGGACGCCGCTGGAACATAACGCGAAAAAATCGCGTCCGTTTCCTGCAATGGAGGATTAAAATAACCAGCCACTTGAGATGCCGTCGCCGGAAGATGTTGCTGATTTGCCGCCATGTAGGCATCCAAAGCAAGCTGGAATTTCTGGACAAAAATCCAGCTCGCCGAAGCCCGGATATTACTCAAGGCAATGCGCATTCCTTTGGCAGTGTCCACATCAGCATGTCTGGCATGATCCAACCAGTCTTCCTCTTTTAGGAATTGCATCTCCGGAATTTTCAGCTCCGGATGCAGCTCAAATTGCTCCCGAATCTTTTTCTCCTTGGCCAGCCACATTTGGGCCTGCTGAAAGGCCGGATCGTTTACGACTTCCGCGTTTGCCTGCTTGACGCCCAACTGTCCACGAAGTTTCAACAGCTCATTGAACTGAGCCTGCGTCAATTGCTTCTGATCTTTCGCATCCGCCAGCAACTCGGAGAGTTTGTTGGCCTCAGCCTGCAACCGGGCAATTTCCATCGCCAACGGTGTTTGTTCGGCTTGCAGTTTCGAGGCGGCATTTCGCGCGTCGTGCGCTTGTTTGGCTTGGTAAATACCCGCGCCGGCCAGCACGGCCACGGTGACGGTGATGAGGGTTTTCTGGAGTGTAGTCATGGCAATAGTTTTGGTTGCGGCGATTATGGATGAAGTGTGGACGGCGGTTCCGGCAATCACAGCAGCGGCAGAAATCGTGGCGGCAAGCCCAATAGGCGCGGCTTGCACGGCGTTGGCAGAGATGATCAAGGCCAGCCCGCTTGCGCCAATCGTGACGTTGCGTTTCGAGAAAAATTCGCGCAATCGTTCCACGGCACGGCTCACACGTTTTTGCGCGGCGTCATCGTTCGTTCCCAAAGCTTCGCCGACTTCGCGCAGGGTTTTGTTTTCAAAATAGCGGAGCAGAATCGCGCTGCGGTCGGTTTCGTCGAGCGCGGCCATCGCGTCGTCCAGCAGCGGTTCGATTTGCGTCCAATTATTGGCGGTCGCATTCATGTTGTTCATCTCCACGGCGATTTGTTCGCGCAACTGGCGGCGGGATTCCTTGCGGATGGCGTCAATCGCCGTCCGCCGCGCTACGGAATAAAGCCACGCGGTTAAGATTGTTTCTGAATTTAATTTCTTTGCGGCGCGCGCGAGGTCGGCGAAGACGGACTGCGCAATTTCCTCGGCCAGCTGCGGCGAACGGACTTGCCGGAGCGCGGCGGAATAAACGAGGTTCACATGACGCCGGACAATTTCGGTGAAGGCGTCCTGCGAATTTTCCCGGGCGAATTGCCGCAGCAGATCCAGATCGCTTGTCATTCTTTTGAAAGCATATCGCCGCCGAAGTCCAAAATCCGACAAATATTTCTGTCACTTCCGCTATTTCAAAAACGGCAGTTCCACAATTTTCGCCGGACTCTCGCCAGCCGCCGTCCGCAGCATCAGTTCGCTTCCGATTTGGTTCGCCTCGCGGCGGACGTAGCTGAGGGCGACGTTTGCGTTGAGCGACGGCGATTTCACCGTGCTGGTGACGTGGCCGATTTCTTTTCCGTTGAAAAATAATTTGTCGCCACGAGCTGGCAAAACTTTCAAATCATCTGCAAGCCGCAAACCGCGCAGTTCCCGGTTGACGTGGCCGATGCTGTGGATGCGATTGATGACTTCCTGCCCAATGTAGCAGCCTTTGGTGTAGGTGATGGCGCGGCTTTCGATGCCGCATTCGAGCGGAATGTTAGTCTCGTCCATGTCCGCGCCGAATCGCGGAATGCCCGCTTCGATGCGCGCGGCCTCAAGCGCCGTCCAGCCGGTCGCGCGTCCGCCAATTTGTTTTGCGGCGGCAATCAATTTGTCCGCCACCGCGCCGAGTGAATTATCCGGGACGAACAGGTCAAATCCGCTTGTGCCAAGACGAGGATTGTTCGCTAGGTAAATTTCACCAAGCGTGGCATCGGATATTTTCATTGAAGCCAGCAGCTTGGCAGGAATTTCTGGAAATAAATTCAGGCTACGAACGACATCTTCCGCCTTCGGCCCCTGCACGCTCAACAAACCATAATGCGGCGCGACGTCCACGATTTGCACGTCGTCGGCGACGATGAATTTTTCCAAGCGTGCGGAAATTTTTTCCGTCAGGCCGGGCTCGAAATCCAGAAGCAGTTCATCCGCGAGCGCGAAAATATTCAAATCGCTTTCCATTTTCCCCTTGGCTGTGGTGACGGCGGCGTAGCAGCCTTCGCCGGCGCGGAGTTTTTTCACATCGTTCGTCACCTGCCCGTGCAGAAAACGCGCGCGGTCCGCGCCGGTCAGGCAGATGCGCGAACGAAAGCTCAAATCAATCACACCCGCGCCGGCCCGCAACGCGGCGTGTTCAGCCGGCCAGTCGCCGTAATCAGCGACGATTTCCGCGCCATTTAATTCCCCGAACCGCGCGCCGAGACCGTGATGCAATTCGTGCAGAGACAGACTCATGTTGGCATCAGAATGTCATCGTTTGAATGAAGTGCAAGGCCATCTGCGGCATTGAAATATTTATTGTTGCCGGCTTCGCCGTGTTGACAGAATAGATTTTTGCCCATCTCAAAGGTCTTGAGGAAAATTAATTAATTTGTTTTCCTATGGACCGTGAACAAGGTTTCAGAACTCCTCAGAAACATCGATGCCCTGCCCGCCTCGCCGGCACTGCTGCCAAAACTCGCGAATGCACTTCGCGACATCAACAACATCAATGTCCATGAAGTCGTGGACATCATCATGTTCGATTCATCGCTAACCGCAAAACTGTTGCAGATCGCCAACAGCGCCTACTTCGGCAAAGCCGAGCCGGTCACCGACGTGGGCGATGCCATCAGCCAGCTGGGCTATGACGCCGTCTATTTGCTCGCCGCTTCCATCACCGGTGAAAGCTGCCTGAGGGCGGCGCCGGGGACCGGACTGGACGCCGTGATGCTTTGGAAGCACAGCGTCATGACCGCATT
>PKZR01000174.1 GCA_003133815.1 Limisphaerales bacterium
TCAGCGTGCCAAAGTCCAGCACACCTCCCGGATTGTTGTAAGAGAGCGTGGCATACTGTAATGCCAATGAATTCGCCAGTTGTTCCTCGCCTGCGTCAATGGCATTCGTCCCGTTGAACGTGTTCGCCGCGCCCAGCACCACCGTGCCAGTGCTGCCGGACTCGCTATTGACGACGAGACTGTTCGTGGATAAGCCGCCCGCCGAGGCAATGACACCAGCAACCGTCAGCGTCTGGCCCGCAGCCGCATCAATCAATCCGGCATTGAAGCCTCCGCCTGAAACCGGCCCGATGCCGATGCCGCGGTTTGAATTGAGGGTCATAGTCGTGCTTGCCAGCAAATCGCCGCCGGACAAAACGATATTGTCTGGTGACACCGTGGCCGGCACCACTCCCAAGTTGCCGGGATTTCCCGCCGAGGCACCATCCGCCGAAACACTCACAACTCCAGCACCGATGGTTGTGGCACCCACATAGGCATTATTTACACCAGCCAGGACCAAAGTGCCTGAACCTACCGCTGTCAGAGTGCCGTTGCCGGTTATCGTGCCGCTAAGCGTCAATGAATTCCCGTTGTTGTTCACCGTGGCGGTATGCGCCGTTGCCACCGCTATGTTGTTGGCGATGTTCAAACCGAACGCAATCGGCTGCAACGTGCTGTTGGCTGTAACACTGATGTCACCCGCACCAAGCGCAGCGTTATTTCCCACCTGCAGCGTGACACCACTCAAAGTGGTGCCGACCGTACCCGATGACGGGCCGTAGGTATTGGCATTGGTCAAGGTCAATGTGCCGCCGCCTGCCACCGTCAATGTCTCCGGTGAGGATGCGTTGGCCATGGTGCCGCCAAGCGTCAGTGCATCACCGGTGTTCACCGTTACAGCGACATTGTCATTCAATGAGACCGCCGTATTGATTGCGTTGGATGTTCCAGCAGACACAGTTATCGGAACAACATGTGTGGTGTTGTTCAAAGACAAGATGCTGGCTCCAGTAATTGTATAGGAACTGGCATTGCTGAAGGTGATTCCACCCACTGACTCGTTCACATTCAAATTCACCGGCAATCCTACACCACCCGCACCAAATGTGGCGGAATCACCAGGATTCTGTGGCACTGAACCACCCAACCAATTGCCCGCTTCGGACCAGTTTTGGTCGGCGTTGCCATCCGACCACGTCGCGGACACACCAAGTTGGGTCACTGTCAGAATGACGGTGTTGCCGCTAATCGAAACGGTGCCGGCATAACCGCTTGCAATAATCCCAATCCCGCCGGGGGTCGGATTAACAGTTGAACCACCGGCAATGCTCCCCGTGACCGTCAACAATGTGTAGGTGCCAGTCGTCAATCCAGAAGCAACCACATTCACAGTGGTGTTATTCAAAGTCGCGCTGCCGGAAACCGTCATCGGCGAACCTTGCGTAAGGAGAGCCGACGAACCGCTCGCCCAAGTGACATTCCCAGCAATCGTGCCGGTCCCGCCAAAAGTCGCATTGTTCGCCACCGTCACACTGGCGGACGCCAACGAGCCATTCACATTCAATGTCACCCCATGTACGCCATCGCCAACTGTTGTCGTATTCGTATAACTACCACCGCCGGACAAGGTCAACACGCCGCCGCCGAACGAATCCAGCACGGTCAAAGCACCTGATCCGCCGTCACCAATCGAGCCGGAATATGTCACTGTGTTGGCGTTCAAATCAATCGTGCCGCCGCCAGCCGCCAGCGTAATGTCATTGCCAGCCGTGTATGTACTGATCGAGGTCAAATCAAGCGAACCGGATCCGGTGGCCGACGGTGCATATTGCAGCGTGCCGCCGTTGAAAGTAAGCCCGCCAAAATTCGCGCCGCCAAAATTGTAGATTCCGTTAATTTCTGCCGTGCCTGTTTGCAGAACGGTGCCTCCCAAATATGTGTTTGCGCCCTTCAAGAATACAGTGCCAGTCGCCATAAACGCCGGATTGGCGGTGACAATTGTGCCTATCGTTCCGGTGCCGGGCACCAATCCAGCCGTGTTGCCGTTAGCGCTGGATGCCGGAATACCGATAGTCAAAGACCCAGTGCCTGACACTCCGGCAATTACTCCCGGAACCGCCATAGTCGTGCCTGATTGCGCCGCCAAGCCGCCACCGTTGCCGCCAAGAAACACTGAACGATTAGCATTTGCAGAATTTGTTAAACTGAAATTTCTCATGGCGCCCATGAGTGTGCCGCCATTCAAGTTGACCGTTGACAAGCCTCCGGGGGTGGTTGAGACAGCTCCATTACCCAGTGCGCTGCCACTGTTGATGACCGTCACACCTCCGTTGATGAAGAATGGACCTTGGACACCGCTGTTCGCAAAGGCAGAATCATAATATGTGGAAGTTGATGTCGATAAAACACCACTCGCATTAGTATAGTTAAAAGCTATGTGCGTGCCGGAAATCGGATTCAAAAATACTGCACCCTGCCCCGAAATAACCACGTAGTCACCAGCATTGCCTGTTGCAACCAGTTGATCTCCATTGAGACTTGAGCTGAAGACCCCCAAAATATTATTTTGAACGATCTGGACGCCTTCGGCGGAGTTAAGACGCGCGATCTCATCCATGCCGCAATTGATGATGCCCATGTTGGGAGTTACCAAAACACCACCATTTTGAAAAACGACGCCACTTTTTAATGTGATATAGGGTGCGTTACCACTGTTAAAACGGACGCCTTCAGCATAAGAATTGCTCGCAAGCCGGACATTAGCAGTGCCGCCAATAGCAGGAGTTTGTTGTGTGGCTATGTCAAGGTTATAGCCGGTGCCTTGAGACGCATTGTTGCCAGGCACAACATAAAATCCAGGTATCTGCGAGCCTCCAATGATGGTGTAAGGGCTGGTTCCTGCCGTGTGATTAGCAAGATCCGTGGCCGCCCAGTCATACAATCCAACTGTGGCATAATCATTATTGTTACCACCAGCGGCTAAAAGCCCGTAAACACCTGCAGTCGTTGGCCCCTGTCCGGCTGTAGTAGTTGTGATTATTCCAGTTGCAGCGACCAATCCCGTGGCGTTGGTGGTACCCGGCCCATTGAAGACGATGCTGGAACCGATATTTACGGTTCCAAGACTTCCGAGATTGACGGTGGCTGTGCCGCCACTGGCTCCGTTCGTCGCAGAAATAATGTTCGCACCGGGTGCCGCTGTTGCAGCGGCGGGAAATGTTGTCGAAGCAAACGTTTGCGAATTGGCAACTCCAGAAGCTCCATTAACAATCAATGTGCCGCCGGACAAAATCAAAGGCGAAGTGTTCGTGACAATGTTTGAGGAAACCCCTCCCGCATTGAAATCCAGCTTGAGCGTTCCGGCATTGACGGCGGTGGCTCCGGCATAATCATTCACATTTGTTAGAGTCACCGTGCCCAACCCATTGGCAGTAAGACCACCCGCACCGGAAATCACACCACCCAGCACCAGCGAAGCGCCGCTGGCGGCTGTCACTTTGTTCGTGACTGATAATACAATTGGCAGATTGATCTTCTCTATGTTCGGTGAATTGTCCGCGATCGTGTTGGTGCTGACGATCTCATTGC
>PKZR01000443.1 GCA_003133815.1 Limisphaerales bacterium
CCGTCACATCGTAGGCCAGTTGTGCCACCTGAAAGCTTTTTAGTTTCCGGTAGCCGCCATGCAGCGGAATCAGTTTTTCCGGCTCTTGGTTCATTTCATCTTTTGCGCCTCCAGCCATTTCAACGCCGCCGGATGTTTTTCCCAAGCGGCACGCACCACCTCCGCGTAGCAGACCGCTTCCTCCTTGCTGCCTGGCGCGTAGGCTTCCGGCATGGTTTTGGGAATCTGCCGATGCCCCTTCACATAAACCTGTAGGTGCGGATTTTGTTTCCGCGCCGCCGCCAACGCCGCAACCGCGCCGGGCAAATCTTCCGCCAAAAAACGCTCCAGCACCCGGCCCCACGCAAACACCGCGTTGAATTCCAGATCGCCGGGATATTGCTCAAACAATTTCCGCGCCGCCTCCAGCCGGTTCAACGTCAGCAGCGCCGGCAGCAGCAGATAGCGCACGCCCTGGTTGTCGCCCGGATTCAATTCCAGCATCGCGTTCCATTCCGCGATGGCCTCGTCATGCCGGCCCGCGTGGCGCAGCGCCTCCGCCAGTCGTTCCCGCGCCCGCATGTAGGGCCGCGTTTCGTGGAAGCCCCAAAACGCCCCGGCAAATTCCTTGAATGCTTTCGGGCCGAGCCGCATTTCGGCGAGCTGCACGAGATTTTGCAGGAACTGGATTTCCTCGGCCGGTGAAAAGGTTTCATAACGCAGCAATGCCAGCAGCACATCCACGTTGCCGGCGTCGAGCTTCAACGCCTTTTCCAGCAGCTTGAGTTCCTCCGCTTCCGAAGGCGCCTCCATGGCCTCGTAAAACAAATCCTGCGCCCGGTCCGGCGGCTCATTGGATTTGGCGGCCAGCGCCCGTTCAATGGAGCGCAGCAGCGAACGCGGGCTGGAAGCGCGCGGATTATTTCCGGCAGGTTCGTCAAATGAACGGATCATAAATCCAGTGAACCAAGTTTGGCGGGCACGCGCAACTCGCTCGACAGCAGCTTCGGCAGCAGCGCGTCGCGCAGCGCGGCGAGGGTGCGGGATTCGTGCTCATTTGAGAGAATCCTTTTGAAAACAGGTTCGGTTAATTCCTGAAACTGCTTCGAGAGTTCTACGGGTGGTAACGCAATGGGAATTTTGGCGAAGTCACCTTTGTTGAGATTTGCTGTGACCGAGCCTCCACTTCCGCGCGAGCGAATTTCTCCCGAAAGTTCTCTAAGCGCAAAATAGCAGTAAAAAGGTGAGTAACCGGTATTAGGAACGACGCTGTTGATCTGCTGATTTGTTTGACAAGGTTGACTGGTCAAAATGACAAGGCCCGGCGTCGCAATGCAACTAACGCAAATTGAATATGGCGGCAAAGTCTTCGTGGGTTGTGTATTTGCACCTTGTTGTGACAAGGATTTTCCAGTTCGCGTAACAAACATCTTCCCGTGCATGTCGGGGATTGTGACAAATGGAATATCCGTTCCGTAATTTGCTGGGTCGGAAGTCGGTGGTGTCTTGCCGCAAATAATTTCGCCCAAGTCTGCTATTACGCCTTCGCGCCAGCCTTTGGGGAGGGCGGATTGGGTGGCGTCCACGAACCAGGATTTGAACAGGCTCTGGGCCAGCGCCTCCAGCGTCTCGTTCATCCGCCGGTTCAACTCAATCTTGTCGTCCAGCGCACCCAACACCGCAGCAATCGCACGCTGTTCAGGAAGTGGAGGAAGCAGCAACGGCGTGGTTCGTAGATGACCAAGATTCGTATGTGGGACGCCTGTTTGAATAGCGTTGCGTCGGATGTAATCTTGCTGTTCCTCACTCGTAAAGAAATAGAAAAGAAATTTTGTGTCAGCCTTCGCTGGATCAACCGTCAGCTTCATTTGACTCTGCGAGATGATGTAACGGTCAAACGATGCTGGGGGAACAATGGCCACTTGGCCGAGAGTCCCGCGTTGAGTGAAAACCAAGTCGCCGGGTCTAGCGATGTTCGCCGAGAGGTCTTCGGCTTTGTCTTCAGAGACAAAAACGAATTCTCCGCTGACCCATCTTCCAAAGCCCATGTTCTGCCCGCGAATCACAGGCACGCCGGAAGGAGTATAGTCACGAGAAACCAAATTAGAACCGAACGGACCACCGACTAGCGCATTCTTCGACGGTGCTGCAACGTCTGCGATAGTTCCTTCTCGCCACTCGCTCACGCTGCGCAACTGTTTTTCCTCCGCCTCTTGAAGCACGACATATTCGTTACGAATGATTTTGTGAAAGCGTTCCGGCACTTCATCCCAGACATGCACGTCCACTGGGAAAGGCAGATTGCTCTCGGCCAGCGCCTCTTTGAGTTCGGAAACGCGCGGGTTTTGCACGGGCGTGGTGAAGGCTACGAGATCAAGGTCGGAATTCGGGCGCGCAGTCCATTTCGCGCGCGAGCCATAAGCCCACACAAGGACGCCGGGAATGAACTGGCGCAGAAGAGTGAGAAGCGTTTTGCGCTGGGCAGTAGTGATGTCAATCGCCGGGGTCATTCCCAAGTGGTTTTGGTCATGGTTTGGTAGAGGCCGATGGCGTCCTCAATGAAGTCACCCACGATCAAAAGAGTTACCGCGGCTTTCTCGCCGCTGTAATCGTGGGCGGAATTGTTGCGGGCGTCACAATACTTCAGCCACTGTTCCACGGAGGCGGCAAACAGATCATTCTGGCCGCCAAGTCTCAAAACCGCCTTGGGATTGTTGGGAACTTCCGCCAAGCCGATTTCTTCGGTGAGATAGCGTTTGAGGTCTTTCCACAAAGTATCGAAGCAGGTCTCGAAACGATGGATGACAGATTCCGCAATGGCTTCACGATCAATCTCGACGAGTTCTTTCCGATCCTGCGCCCGTTGGTAATTCTCAAACTGCTGCTCCAGATGTTTGAGCGACTTTTGAAGTTTGTCGTAATCAATCATGGTGATTTTTTGGGTGGTGTAAATTTGTAATCCAACCCTTTCAAGTTTGTGTTGATAATCTTTTCCAATTTCGCGGACTCGGCAAATTGATCTTCGAGCAATGTCGTCAGCCGTTTCATCTTCTCGTCGAATGGCTCGGCGTCTTCTTCAATTTCTTCTGCCCCAACGTAACGTCCCGGTGTAAGGACGTAACCGTGCGTGGCAATTTCTTCGGTCTTGGTGGATTTGCAAAAGCCGGCCATGTCGGCGTATTTGTCCGCGTCCTTGTCACCACGCCAGGCATGATAGCAATTGGAAATTTTGCCAACTTCTTCAGCGGTCAATTCCCGATGGATGCGGTCAATGAGCACACCCATTCCCCGTGCATCAATAAAAAGCGTTTCGCCACGCCGGTCGCGGCGCTTGGAATTCTTTTTGTCACGGGCCAGAAACCAGAGGCAGACGGGAATTGGCGTGGTAAAAAACAACTGGCCGGGCAGCGCGACCATGCAATCCACGAGGTCAGCTTCAATCAATGCCTTGCGAATCTCGCCTTCGTTCGAGGTCTGCGTGGACATTGAACCGTTCGCCAGGACGAATCCCGCCACGCCCACGGGCGAGAGGTGATGGATGAAATGTTGAATCCAGGCGTAGTTGGCGTTGTTCACCGGCGGCATCCCAAATTTCCAGCGCACATCCTGCCGCAGGTTTTCGCCGCCCCAATCGCTCATGTTGAACGGCGGGTTGGCGAGAATGAAATCGGCCTTGAGGTCGGGATGCAAATCCGCCCGGAAGCTGTCGGCGTTGCGCGGGCCGAGATTGGCGTCAATGCCGCGAATGGCGAGGTTCATCCGCGCCAGTTTCCAGGTGGTGTAGTTGGATTCCTGCCCGTAAACGGCGATGTCACCCACGCGTCCGCCGTGTTCTTCCACGAATTTTTCCGAGGACACGAACATGCCGCCCGAACCGCAGCAGGGATCGAACACGCGGCCTTTGTAGGGTTCAAGCATGGCGACGAGCACCTGCACGACGCATTGCGGGGTGTAGAACTCGCCGCCGCCCTTGCCTTCCGCGCTGGCGAACTTGCCGAGGAAGTATTCATAGACGCGCCCGAGCACGTCCTTGGACCTCGCCGCCGATTCGTTGAAGCCGATGTTGCTGATGATGTCCACGAGTCCGCCGAGCCGGACCTTGTCGAGGCTGGGCCGGGCGTAATCGCGCGGCAGCACGCCTTTGAGCGCGGGATTCTCGCGCTCAATCGCGCCCATCGCATCGTCGATCACTTTGCCGATCTCCGGCGACTTGGCTTTGGCCTTGATGGTGTGCCAGCGGGCTTCCGGCGGCAGCCAGAAGACGTTCGCGGCGAGATATTCGTCGCGATTCTCGGCGGCGTCAGCGCGTTGCGGTTCGTCCTTGATGAACCATTCGCTCTTGGGATCGGAGAAGCCGAACAGCAGTTGCTCGCGTTTTTCCTCGAACGCGTCGGAAATGTATTTCAGGAAGATGAGGCCGAGGCAGACGTGCTTGTATTCCGAGGCATCCATGTGCCCGCGCATCTTGTCAGCGGCGGCCCAGAGCTGGGCTTCGAAGTCGAGCGCGGAGCCATCCGTCTGTTTATGTGAGTTGCCCTTTGCCATGAAGTTTGGGCGATTGTGCGCCGGAAATTGGGCGGGGTCAAAATCAATTTGGAAGATCTGTGGCTAAAAGCATTTTGCCTCTCCGATGGCACACAATTCCCAAGGAACATTCAGGGTAGATATTTCAGCTTTAACCGGCGTGCGATTTTTTGGACTTGGCTTTGGGTTTTACCACGTCGAACCTGGCTTTGACCTTTATTATTGTGATGCCGCCGGGTTTTCATGCGATTTGATCAAGTGGCGTGAGGCTTTAGGCGCGCGGCCGCCAGCCTCCGCTTTTTCCACATCCGCTTAAAAATCGGTTTATCACCTTTCCACAGGTGACACCATTTGATCTCCAAGGCTTCGGCAATCCAGCACAAGGTGGTCGTTCGTGATTCGCTTTCGCCGTGCTCGATGCGGTCAATGGTCCTCGGCGTGACGCCGGAGCGCTGGCTTAACTGTTTCAGCGTCAGCCCGCGCCGCTCGCGCCAGGCCNNGTCCGCAGTTTGCGGGCGGGTTTGCGCAGCGGTTTTTTCTTCGGCGTGCTCATGGAGGCGATTCTGCTCCCGAAAGCCGCCGGAGACAAACAAATTTCAGGTGTGGAGGAAATCTCAAACCGACGCGCCCGGCGGGTGCCGATAATCCGCTGCTGTAAAAAATGCCGGTGCCTGTCGGAACAGGCTCGCAATATAATCCGCATCGGTTTCATCCACCAGACCCAGCCCGGTTTTGGGGCCGGTCTGGTCGCGCTCGGCGGCGGACAGCGTCATGTTCAAATCGTGGAAAAGCCGTTCGTCGCGGGGATCCATCAGAATTAGGAGCTGGTAATGCGGCGGGCCGGCGGGCGCGCCCGGCTCCGGCGGAAAGGCGCAAACCCAGGCGGCCCGGAACTGGGCATGCTGCCGCATCAGCTCAAACAGCGGCTGAATCAAATGGGTGGGATAATCCGCCGGATCAAGGATGTTCATCACCCCATGCATCTGTCCCTCCGGGAGAATCGGTTTCAGCGCCCGGCCATTGGCCAGGTCGCGCATGAGGTCGGGCGGGAGGGTCACTCCGCCAGAGGAGCAGCCCTGGTTGACCACGGCTATCAACTTCTGCGCACCCAGTATTTCCAGCATCTGCCGGGCGGGCATGGAACCGGTCGAATACCGGCGCGCGGGAATCTTGGATTTTTCCAGGCATTCATCCACCCGTTCCGCCGAGGAAAAGAGGGCCACGGCCGAGCCGCCGCCGCGCACCTTGAACAGGATGAACGGCATGGGGGCGCCGTTCTTGAGTTCGATTTTTTCACCCTCGATTTCGGGATGGTAACGCACCAGAAACCAGAGGTCGCCCTGGGCGAGCTGCCGGTAGAATTCGGGGGTGGCGGCGGCGCTGCGTTGCAGTGCAAGAATGGCCCGGTCCAAATCATTCATAGCGGATGCCGCAAGAGTGCGCCCAAAATCCGCCAGCGTCAAAATCAATTTGGCAGATCGGAGCTGGCGGATGGGAGTTGGCAGTTGGGAGCGGAAAGCTTCGTCCCTTGGTTGTTCACCCCGCCCCTCCCCAACTCCGCACTCCGCACTCCGCATTCCACACTTCTTAACTTGTCACTCGCCACTCGTCACCGCTTTGCGCGTAACGCGCGTAGGCGATGAGGGTCAGCAGCCAGAAAAAGGTGCTCAACACGTCCTTGCGCTCGGAGACCCACGCGACGGATTCCACATGGAGCGGATGCCACGCGAACA
>PKZR01000084.1 GCA_003133815.1 Limisphaerales bacterium
AACAATCGGGTTGGGAGGCGGGCGCGCATTTGACCACGCGGCAGGGAATTGAAATCGCAGGGTTGCCAGCGGTAGAAATTCCAGCGGCGCTGGAACAGCTTGAAGATGCCGGCCTGACTACTTTGCGCACAGGCGGGCCGTTTGTGCGGGGTGTGGTGGCCTGTCCTTTTTCCGGTGTGGCGCGCGACGAAATTTTCGATGTCACGCCGTTTGCGTTGGCAGTGGATCGCTATTTTCGCGAACACGCCGATTTTCAAAAACTTCCCCGCAAGATCAAAATTTCGTTCGATGGCTGCGCGCACGATCATGTCCGCACGCTGGTTTCGGACATTGGTGTTCGCGCGGTGCGGCGCGAAGGCGCAAGGGGATTTCGCATCAGTATCGGCGGCGGGCTTGGGGCCTCGCCGAAAACCGCACTGGTGCTGGAAGAATTCGTGCCGGCTGAAAAATTGTTTGGCTCACTCGAAGCTGTTCTGCGCGTATTCAACCAGCATGGCTATCGCGATAATCGCGCCCGCGCCCGGTTGAAATGGCTGTTGGCGGATTGGGGCATCGAAAAATTCCGCGAGGCGGTGCGCGCCGAATTGAAAGGTGCCGACGCAGAATGGCAAACTTTCAGTGGCCGCTTGCCGGAAATTGTTGAGTTAAAACCGGCGGCTGGACGCGGAGCCAAATCAGCTTCAACCGATGCCGTTTTCCATGCCTGGCGCGAAAGTAATGTCCATCTCCAACGGCAGAACGGATTTGTCTCGGTGCTGATCCGTTGTCCGCTAGGCGATTTGCAACCGGCGCAAATCCGTCAAATCGTAGAAGCGGCGCGACAGTTCGCCGGCGGCGTGCGAACTTCGATTGATCAAAACATTTTGCTGCGCTGGGTGCCGGAAGATTTGTTGCCAGAATTGTATCAATCGCTTCAATGCGGCGCGCTGGCCGGGGCTTCGGCGGAACAGTTGCCGGACATCACGCGCTGTGTCGGGGCGACGGCCTGCCTAATGGCCATCACCAATCCGCGTCCGGCGGCAGAAGCGATCATTGGCGCGCTGGAAAAGGAACTGGCCGGCGATGCCTCCCTGCGGCAATTGCGCATCCGCATTTCCGGCTGCCCGAATTCCTGCGGGCATCACCATGCCTCGGACATCGGGTTGTTCGGCGTGTCGAAGAATTTTTACAATCGTCAGGTGCCGCATTATGCGCTGCTGCTTGGCGGCGTTTCTTCAGCCGAGGCGTTTGGTGCGCGTGTGCTAGAAATCCCTGCGTTGAACGTGGCGCAGGCGGTTCGGGAGGTCATCAAATTTTTTCAGGCGGAACGCCAAACCGAAGAAAGTTTTTCGACCTATGTCTATCGCGTCGGATTGACTGCCTGGAAGCAAAGGCTTGAACCGTTAACGCAGGTTGCCTCGCCGACTGACCAACCGAATTTTTATCACGACCTTGGCTCGACGCAGCCGTTTGTCGTAGGCGCACGCGGCGGGGAATGCGCCGCATGAATTGAAATTTATCACCAGACGCACTGGATCAAAGACACAAACAACAACAATCAAACAACGCTGACCGGACTGCTGGAGGTTTGTTTATGAAAACAAATAAAACAAATGAAAACCGGTCAGAAACTCCGATTACACGAAAAACGTCCTTCAAATTTCGGCTCCGCGCTGGCGGCGCTGCTGGTGGCGGCGGTGCCGGCCACGGGTTTGAGTGCTGACGTCACCACCAATGAAACGGCCACGGCGGCATCCCCCGCCGCCCCGGCCGCAGCGGAAAAACCCGCGCCGCTGCCGCTGCACCAGATCGAAGGCAACGGCGGCATTTTCTCGACGCTGTCGGCATATATTGTCAACCCGCCGCGCAATGGCGAACCGGTTGGGCGTCCCAGCGTTGGTTTTGCCTATGTTGATCTTGGCCACGGGCAGGATCTCGAAGCCTTGACCTTGACGGAATCGCCGTTGAGCCGCCTCGAACTGGCCTACGGTTACAATAACTTCAACCTGGGCAACCTGCCGTTGACAGTCAAACAGGCGACCGGCTTGAACTTGAATGAGTCTTCCGTTGAACTGCACAACTTCAACGCGCGGTTCCAAATCCTGAAGGAAGGCGAGTTTGACCAAAAGTGGCTTCCGGCGCTGACCGCCGGGGTGCATTACAAATACAACGCCACCTACAATGACGTGAACAGCCAGCTCGATGGAACCTTGAAGGCCATCGGCGTCAGTCAAAACGACGGGGTGGATTTCACGCTTTACGCTTCCAAGATGTTCACGCAATTGCCGCGTCCCGTGCTGTTGGAACTGGGTGGTCGCGCGACCGAGGGCGTCTGGAACGGGTTGCTCGGCTTTACGGACAGTTACAACTTCCTGTTTGAAGGAAACGTGGTGGTCTTCGTCACCAGCAATCTGGCGTTGGCGGCGGAATACAAGCAAATGGCCACTGATTACAAAACCGTTTCCGCCGGCGGCACCAGCCTGATCGGCAAGGCGAGCGACTGGTGGACGATTGATGCCGCCTATGTGGTCAACAAACACCTGACGCTGGCGGTGGGTTACGGCCATTTCGGCACGGTGCTGAACAACACCGCCGACGGCGTCTGGGGCGTCACCACCAAATGGGAATTCTGAACCAATCCGGCTGGAGGAGGCAGGGCGTCCGGTTTTCCGGCAACGTGATTCCTCCTCACGCACCGTCCGCCGCCGTGCCGGCCTCCAGCCCAATACAAACAAAATAAAATTATGAGCAAACAAAAACTATCCACGCTGGCGTTGCACGCCGGACAAACTCCTGACGCCACCACGCTTTCACGCGCGGTGCCGATTTACCAAACGACATCCTACGTTTTCAAAAGCACGGATCACGCGGCGAATCTTTTTGCACTGAAAGAATTCGGCAACATCTACACGCGGCTGATGAATCCGACGACCGACGTTTTCGAGCAGCGCGTAGCCGCCATCGAAGGCGGCACGGGCGCGCTCGGCGTGGCGTCCGGCCAGGCGGCGATCACATATTCGCTGCTGGCCATCACGCGGCTCGGTGATGAAATTGTTGCAGGCAACAATCTTTACGGCGGAACGTATCAATTGTTTCATTACACGTTCCCGAAGCTCGGCCGCACGGTGAAGTTTGTAAATTCACGCGACCCGGAAGCGTTTCGCAAAGCCATCACACCGAAAACCCGCGCTATCTATGTCGAGACGGTTGGCAATCCCAAGCTGGACGTGCCGGACTTTGAGGTCATATCCAAGATTGCGCATGAAAACGGAATTCCGCTCGTCGTGGATAACACCGTCGGCATCGGTTTGGTGAAACCGATTGATTACGGCGCGGACATCCTCGCCACGTCCGCCACGAAATACATCGGCGGCCACGGCACGAGCATCGGCGGCGTGATTGTGGACGCCGGCAAATTCCAGTGGAACAACGGCAAGTTCCCCGAATTCACAGAGCCTGATCCGAGCTATCACGGCTTGAAATACTGGGATGCGTTGAGCAACGTGCCCGGACTCGGCAATGTCGCGTTCATCCTGAAAATCCGCGTCACGCTCCTGCGCGACATCGGCGCGGCGTTGAGTCCGTTCAACGCGCACCAGTTCCTGCTGGGTTTGGAAACGCTCCCGCTACGGCAGAAACAACATTCCATCAACGCGCTGGAAATTGCGAAATTCCTCAAGAGCCATCCGCTTGTGACCTGGGTGACATATCCCGGTTTGCCGGATGATCCGAATCACAAAATTGCCGCGAAGTATTTGAAAAGCGGTTTCGGCGGCATCGTGGGCTTCGGCATCAAGGGCGGATTGGAGGCCGGCAAGAAATTCATCAACTCGGCCAAGCTGCTCTCGCATCTTGCGAACATCGGCGACGCCAAATCGCTGGTCATTCATCCGGCCTCGACCACGCATCAGCAGTTGACGCCCGCCGAACAGGAGGAAACCGGCGTGACCGCCGATTACATCCGGCTGTCCATCGGTCTCGAAGACGTGACCGACATCCAGACCGACATCGAGCAGGCGTTGCAAGCCTCGCAGAAATAAATCCCGAACTCCGCGCACCGGCGAGGTTAAAAAATCGCCGGTGCGACGAAGGTAAATTTCGGAAACCAAATTCAATGGCCAAGGACATTTTTGAAAGCAGCGACACGGTTCGCACCGCGCAACCGTTGCGTTATGCGCAAAGTGTCACGTTTGACGAACTGCTTGGTTTGGAATCTGGCGGCACACTGCCAAACGTCACGGTGGCTTTTGAAACTTACGGCCAGCTTAACGAAGCCGCCGACAATGCCATTCTGATCTGCCATGCCATCAGCGGTGACTCGCACGTTGCCCGCCACAACGCCGAAGACGATCCGGGCTGGTGGGACATTCTCGTCGGGCCGGGCAAGCCGGTGGACACGAACCGTTTTTTTGTCATCTGTCCAAATCTCCTCGGTGGTTGTCGCGGCACCACCGGACCGGGCAGCCTGAACCCGGCGACGGGCAAATCTTACGGCGCGGATTTTCCAACCATCACCATCGGCGACATGGTGGAAGTCCAGCGCCGGCTGTTGGATCACCTTGGCATCAACCAACTCGTCGCTGTCATCGGCGGTTCCGTCGGCGGACATCAAGTGCTGACCTGGGCTACGCGGCATCCCGACCGGTTGCGCGGCGCGGTGGTGCTGGCCAGTTCGCCGCGACTGACCAGTCAGGCTTTGGCGTTTGATGTCGTGGGACGAAACGCCATTCGCCGCGATCCGTTTTTTCACAACGGCCAGTATTATGACCAGCCGCAAGGCCCCGCTGTCGGTCTCGCATTGGCACGAATGATCGGCCACATCACCTATCTTTCGCCGGAAGCCATGAGCCAGAAATTTGAGGGCGACCGGCTGCATCCGCGCGAGGAGGCGATTGAATTCGAGAAAACTTTTTCTGTCGGCTCCTATCTTGGCCATCAAGGAACGAAGTTCGTGGAACGGTTCGACGCGAATAGCTACCTCGCGCTGTCGCTGGCGATGGACTTATTCGACCTGGGCGGCACGCCGGAACAATTGGCCGCCAGCTTTCGTTCGGCGAAATGCCGCTGGCTGGTGCAAAGTTTTTCCAGCGACTGGCTTTTCCCGCCCGGCCAGTCGCGCGACATCGTGAACGCCTTGGTCAGCAACCGCGCCGCCGTGAGCTATTGCGACATCAAGAGCGCCTGCGGTCACGATGCCTTTCTGCTGCCGGACGATTTTGACCATTACGGCGAAATGATTCGCGCCTTCGTAAATAATCTCGCGCCGGCACCAATTTCTCCGGGTATCGAGAAAGAAGAATTGCCCGGAACCACCAGCATTTTTCACGAGCGCCGGCTCGATTACGACCGCATCGTGGAACTCATTCCGCCGCACGCCAGCGTGCTGGACCTCGGCTGCGGCACCGGACGGTTGCTGGCGCGTCTCAAGCACAGCGGACGCGGACGGCTGGTCGGCGTCGAACTGGACGAGGAAAAAATTCTCGGCGCGTTG
>PKZR01000177.1 GCA_003133815.1 Limisphaerales bacterium
TGAAACCCCAAGTCGAAATCTATGACACGACCCTGCGCGACGGTTCGCAGGGCGAAGGCATCAACTTTTCGGTCGCGGACAAACTCCGCATTGCCGAAAAGCTCGATGCTTTTGGGGTGCATTACATTGAAGGCGGCTGGCCAGGCAGCAACCCTAAAGATATCGAATTTTTCGCGCAGGCGAAAAAGAAAAAGTTTAAGAATGCGCGGCTCGCCGCATTTGGTTCGACGCGCAAAAAAAACACGCCGGTGGAACAGGACGGCCAGGTGCGTTTGCTCATCGAAGCCGAAACGCCGGTGGTCACGATCTACGGAAAAACTTCCATGCTGCACGTCAAAGAAGTTTTGCGCTGCACGCCGGAAGAAAATCTCGCGATGATCGGCGACACGGTGCGTTTCCTGAAAGACCACGGCAAGTTCGTCATCTACGACGCCGAGCACGCGTTCGACGGTTTCAAATTGGATTCCGATTACGCGCTCGCGACGTGGCAGGCGGCGGAAAAAGCGGGCGCGGATTTTGTCGTGCTGTGCGACACGAACGGCGGTTGTCTGCCGGACGAGATCGCCGCCATCACGAAAACCGCGCTGGGCAAATTGAATTGCAAAATCGGCATCCACACGCACGACGACATCGGCCTCGGCGTCGCGAACGCGCTGGCCGCGCTCGAAACCGGCGCGGTGCATGTGCAAGGCACGATCAACGGTTACGGCGAGCGCACGGGCAATTGCAATCTGACGAGCGTGATCCCGTGCGTCGCGTTGAAGTTAAAAAAAACTTCCGTGCCGGTGAAATCGTTGGCGAAGCTCAAGGAACTTTCCGGGTTCGTGGACGAAGTCGCGAACATGCGGCATAATCCGCGCTTACCGTGGGTCGGCGCGGCGGCGTTCGCGCACAAGGGCGGCGCGCACGTCAACGCCGTGCAGAAGCTCGCGTCGAGTTACGAGCACATTGACCCGTCGCTCGTCGGCAACGCGCGCAACGTCCTTATCAGCGATCTCGCGGGCCGCAGCAACATCGTCATCAAGGCGCAGGAACTCGGCTTCAAGCTCACGAACGACACGCCGGAGTTGAAGGCGATCTTGAATCGCGTCAAGGAATTGGAAAATCAGGGCTACGAATACGAGGCCGCCGAAGGTTCGCTCGCGTTGCTCATCGGCAAGGCGCTGAAACATCGCGAACCGCCGTTCCGCGTGGACGCGTATCACGTCTCCATGCGCCGCGACACAAAGGAATCCGTTTGCGAGGCGACGGTGAAAGTCAGCGTCGGCAATAAACGTGCCCAGACCGTGGCCGAAGGCGACGGCCCGGTGAACGCGCTCGACGGCGCGCTGCGGCTGGCGCTGGCGAAATTTTTTCCGCAGTTGAAACGTATCGAGCTAACTGATTACAAAGTGCGCATCCTCGACGGCGTCGCCGGCACGGCCGCGCGCACACGCGTGCTTATCCAATCCACCGACGACAAACGCGAATGGGGCACGGTCGGCGTCAGCGAAAACATCATCGAAGCCAGCTTGCAGGCGCTCGTGGACTCGATGGAATATGCGCTGCTGAAGAAATGATTTTTCAACGCAAAGGCGCAAAGAAGCCAGGTCGCCAAGAAAAATTTTGCGTCTCCGCACCTTTGCGTCTTTGCGTTAAATTCCCATGAGCGAGATTTCAAAAGCTTACGAACCGCAGTCCGTCGAGGACAAATGGTATCAATTCTGGCTCGACGGAAAATTTTTCGTCGCGGATGCGAAATCGCCGAAGCCCGCGTATTCCATCGTCATTCCGCCGCCGAACGTCACCGGCGTGCTCACGCTCGGCCACGTTCTCAACAACACGATCCAGGACATCCTCGCCCGCAAGGCGCGCATGGACGGCAAGGAAGTCCTCTGGTTGCCCGGCACGGATCACGCGGGCATCGCCACGCAGACCGTCGTCGAGCGCGCGCTCAAGAAGGAAGGAAAAATAAAACATCGCGACGACCTCGGCCGCGAAAAATTTCTGGAGGAAGTCTGGAAATGGAAGAACGAAAAAGGCGGCATCATCATCCAGCAGTTGAAAAAGCTCGGCGCGTCGTGCGACTGGACGCGCGAACGGTTCACGATGGATCCGGAATATTCGCGCTGCGTGCAACGCGTGTTCGTGGACCTTTACAAAAAAGGCCTCATCTATCGCGGCAAGCGCATGGTGAATTGGTGTCCCGCGTCGCTCACCGCGTTGTCCGACGAGGAAGTGACGATGAAAGAGCAGAAGGGTTTCCTTTATTATTTCAAAGTTGAAGTCGCCGAAGCGCCGGGAACTTTTCTGACGATTGCCACGACGCGACCGGAAACGATTCCTGGCGACACCGCCGTGGCCGTGAATCCGAAAGATCCGCGTTACGCGCATCTCATCGGCAAGCACGTGCTGCGGCCGCTGCCGGTGGAATTGCCGTGCGAACAAAAATTAATTCCGATTATTGGCGACGAGCATGTGGATTTTGAATTCGGCACCGGCGTGTTGAAAGTGACGCCCGCGCACGACAAGGCGGACTTTGAAATCGGCGCGCGCCACAAGCTCGCGCAGGTTGAAGTAATTGATGCGAAAGGTCAGATGAATGATGCGGCTGGCGCGGATTTGCGCGGCCTCGACCGTTTCAAGGCGCGCAAAGTGGCCGTGGAAAAACTCACCGAACTCAGCGTGCTGGAAAAAGTGGAGACATATACCAACAACGTCGGCTACAGCGAACGCGCCGATGTGCCGGTTGAGCCGCGCTTGAGCGAGCAATGGTTTTTGAAATATCCGAGCGTGGAAAATGCGCGTAATTGCGTTGCTCAAGATGGTTTTTCATCCGCAACAAATCTTTCTGAAAAGAAAGTTCGGATTATTTATACACCCGAAAATATAATTGCAGGGAAAAACATCCGTGAATTGAGAAAGGCCGCGCTCATTTTTGCCCGCGAGCATCATTTTCTTGGAGTGCCTTTCAAAAATGAAGATTCAGGAATTCAGATTCGCGTCGGTCGCCAAAGTTTGTCGCACGCTTTCAGCAATTTGGGCGTCGCGAACATCCGGGCGGTGGCGGTTTTGCCCGAACTCATCCGCACGGCCATCTGGATTTCATCCGAACCGCACGAGCCACGCAATCCGATGGTGAAGAAAGTCCATCGCTTCGTGGCCGCTCTGTCGCTGGCGGGTGAACTGCATCGCGTGCTGATCACGGCGAAGGAGTTTTTTGACGGGACGATTCTTTACGATCACAAGGCAAAAAAAATCACGTTCGGTGGTAAATCTCTGGAAGCGCATCTCCCGAAGGAGAAGTTGGACACCCAGCCTGCACCGAACGCTGAAGTCAAAGTAGGCGATTTACTCGCCGATGTCAACGTGGGCAAAATGC
>PKZR01000011.1 GCA_003133815.1 Limisphaerales bacterium
TATCAGGAAAACGGCAATGTTCTCAGTAATCTTGAAATCACAACTGTTCCAGAACCGACGACCTGGGCCATAATGGCAGCTGGCTTGGGAATGCTGGTGGCCACCCGACGCTTTCGTCGTTCAAATGCTTAATAAGCATTTTAATTTTCAAACCGGTCTGGATTTTATCCAGGCCGGTTTTTTGTTGCCAGAATCCGTTTGTTTTTCAATCAAGCGTTGTGAGGTTGGGCTTGAGGCGGTCTATTTTTGGGATTAATCTATCTGGACGAAGCGGATGAAAGGGCAAATCTGTTTGATTCAACGATTTTTCATTTCAAAGGCAAAGGGGCGCAATTGCACTGCGTCTCTATTTGGAATCTCGCTTGAAATTGGCGTCGTCCTTTTCTTGATGTTCGCTCTGAACATGGCGCGGAGTCAGGCGGCGCCTGTTGCTCCAAATCCATCCGGAATCACCATCAACACGAACGTGGACGATCCGGCGGAACCGGTTAAGGACTCACTTTCCGAGCGGGGTTCGCATAATTTCAGCGACATGGGTTCGTGGATATGGGACACCAATGTCTGCGACCGGCAGACGGTTCGTTTCTGGAAGTCGTTTGAAATACCGGCCGACACAACCGTCAACCGGGCGCGGCTGCGGATCACGGCGGACAACGAATACATTCTCTATTTGGACGGCCGGGAAATTGGCCGGGATGCTGAATGGCGGCATCTTTACGAATACGACATCACTTCACTGTTGTCGCCCGGCAATCATGTGCTCGCGGTGGAGGCATATAACAGCTCTCGTGAGGCCGGCTTTATGTTTGGCATGAAGGCGGCCTTGTCATCTGGAAAAGTGGTGGAGGTGAAGTCGGATAAAAGCTGGCTGATTGTTCCTTTGGACGTTCCTGGATGGGAAAAGAAGGTGGAACCAGCGGATTCATGGCGGCAAGCCACCTTTGAATCTATATTTGGGCAGGGTCCTTGGGGGACGATGGATTATATTGATCTGGTTCCACCTCTGCAGCCATTGAACATTCCCTTCTGGCAAACGGGCTGGTTTGAGGTTGTATTGGTAACGGTCTGCGTCGTTGCCAGCATTTTCAGTTTTATTCTTGCCTCACAGTTGTTGTTGCACCGGAAGGAAAAACTGCTGCTGCAGCAGGAGCGCGCCCGCATCGCCCGTGACATCCACGACGATCTCGGCACCCGCGTGACCCAGCTCGTGTTGCAGGGCGAGGTGGCACAGAGAGAACTGCCGCCCGGTTCCAGCACACGAGTACAGCTTGAACGGATTTCCGATGAGGCACGGGAAGCGTTGCGTGCGATGGATGAAATACTGTGGGCGATCAATCCCCGCCGCGATACGCTGCAGGAGTTCGCCACGTTCGTTTGCGGCCACGCCCAGACATTTTTAAAAAACACACCCATCCAATGCGTGCTGGATGTTGAGCCTGCGATGTCAACAATCGCGTTCGATCTTCCGTTTCGGAGAAGCCTGCTGCTGGCCGTCAAGGAGGCTCTCAACAACGCAGCCAAACATTCCGAAGCCACTGAATTGCAGCTCAAAATCCGGCGGCAGGGTGACGGCCTGACCGTCGTGGTGCAGGACAATGGCAAAGGTTTTAATCCGGCGCAGCCCAAGGCGGAACGCAACGGGCTGGCGAACATGAACCAGCGCTTGAATGAAATAGGCGGCAGGTGTATGCTCACCAGCCAGCCCGGCAATGGCTGCAGGGTTGAGTTTTACATTCCTTTCATCCAGATGCACAATCGTCCCTGGTGGTCGAACTGGTTTTTCAGCAACCGTTTGACCAGAACAAAGCCCGCCCCAGTAGAGGGTAAAAAATAAAATATGTCCAAACCAGCCAAAGCCAGCCCGCCGTTCAAGATTTCTGCGAAGTCACCGCTTAAAATCGCCTTGGTGGAAGACCAGCCCAAGGTTCGCGACAATTGGAGCCAGCTGATCAATTCATTTCCGGATCTTTCCTGCATTTGCATCTGCAAGACGGGCGAGGAAGCGCTGCGCCTGATTCCCGAAGCCAAACCCGACGCGGTGCTGATGGATATTTTTCTGCCGCGCATGTCCGGCATTGAATGCACCTCGCGGCTCAAGGCGCTCGTGCCGGAAGTCCGCATCATCATCCTCACCGCGATGAACGATGAAGAACTGGTGTTCATGGCCCTCGAAGCCGGTGCCGACGGGTATTTGTTGAAGCGCACCAAGCCGGCGGATTTGCGTGCGGCGTTGCTGGACGTTTTGAACGGCGGCGCGCCCATGACGAGCGAAATCGCCCGGCGCGTCGTGGAATCCTTCCGGCTCAAGGCCAAGACCCGCGACGAATCACTGCGCCTGTCCGCGCGTGAGGAGCAGATTCTGCTGCTGCTGGCCAAGGGACATTCCAACAAGATGATTGCGGACAATCTGGAAATCAGCGTGGACACCGTCTGCCACCATCTCAAACACGTCTTCGAAAAAATGCACGTGAGTTCGCGAACCGAAGCCGTGGTGCGCTACATGGCATCCAAGACCCAGGCCGTCAATTAGGTTTTTCAAGATCTGCAGCCTTTTGTCGTGATTGCGGACCTGATTGGAGTTTCCCCGCGCTAAAAGGATTTAGCGCTCGGCATGGAGCCGCCGGCATCTCATGGACTTCGTTTTGGGTTTTTTTTATGATTTTTGGCTCAATTCAGGCCGGAAATGGCATTTCACCAAATTATTTTGTCTTAAAGCGACATCGTTTTGCCTTAAAACAACATTGTTTTGTCATNNGTTTTGTCATAAAACAACATTGAGTTGCTCCAAAACAACACTGAGCTGGAACAAAACAGAAGTGTTTTGTAGCAAAACAACTTTGAGATGGAGCAAAGCAAAGGTGTTTTGGCTCAAAGCAACATTGAGTTGGATCAAAACAATAGTGTTTTGGAGTAAAACAACATTGAGTTGCTTCAGAACAACATTGAGATGGACCAAAACAGAAGTGTTTTGCGTCAAAACAACATTGAGTTGTCCCATGCAGACTACGCACAAAGAACCGCTTCGTTGGCACTCTCATAAAAGCATCCCCTGTTTCGGGGATGGTGCCGCTACTTTCTCCGGCTATTTACAATTGTCAGCTTCTGGGCGATTGTGGACGCATTACGCGAACCAATTTTTACAAAAGCTTTGTCTCTGTCATGGCTCCATAGTTAGTTTAGGCAGGAAAAAAATAATATTGATAAAATCATGAAACCCGAAACAGCAACCCATGTGTCGCCTATGAAATCCAAGAACTCAATGATGCGGGTCGCCAGCCTTTTGCTGCTTGCCCTATTGGCAGCCGGTCAGGTGGCTAACGCGCAAACCCTTTTGGTGCAATTGAAATCCACCAATTACAATGCGTCCACCGGCGTTTGGACTGACTCCAGCGGCAACAGCAATAACGCCACGGCAACAGGAACGAAGCCTGCTTTGACCGCCGGCGCAAGTCCGAACGGTTCGCCGGCGGTGACATTTAGCGGCTCGAATCCGATGGGACTTGCTTCTTCGCTTCCGGTGAGCAGCTACACGGTGCTGGCGTATGTCAAACCGGGCTCGGGCGGCGGCACCTACGCCCTGCTGGGAGGAGCCTCCGGGTCTTTCGAGTATCGTATTAACGCCGGCAAGCAGGATGACCTGCGGCAACAGCAGGCAGATCTTGGTTCGGAAACCACCGCCATGTCCACTTCGGCCTTCAATGTCATTGACACCATCCTCACCAGCACAGGAATTAGCTTTCGCCTCAACGGGGCTGCCGACGGAACCAACGCTGCGAGCAGCGCTCTCACTCAGCCCATCAGCGCCATTGGCACCAGATCCTCCAGTTCACCCGCTGAAAATTTCAGCGGTTCGATTTGTGAAATTGATATTTATAGCGGCGTGCTGACTCCTTCCCAAATCACCACGGTCGAGGCGTCTTTTACGAATCAGTATATTACCATCCCGCTGACCGCGCCGTTGCTTGTGGCGGACACCACCGCCAGTCCCAGCACGGCCACCGTCGGCGGTAATGATACTTTATCGGCCACTTTCACGGGTGCCCAGCCGATCAGCTACCAATGGATGGTCAGTCCCAATTCAAATGGCAGCGGGGCGACGAGTCTGACGGGACAAACCAATACGACGCTCGTGTTGACCAATCTCCAGTTGAGCAACTCGGGACAATATTACAGCGTGGTCGCAACCAACAATGTTGCTCCCTACATTACCAATAGCAGTTGGTTGCAACTCAATGTGGTGGCTTTGACGCCTTTGGTGCAACTACAGGCCACAAATTTCAATCCAAGCAGCGGTGTTTGGACTGATACCAGTGGCAACGGCAACAACGCCACATATTATGGAACACTCCCCACCTTGGTTTCCTTTGCGACCCCGAACGGCTCCTCGGCGGTGTCTCTGAATGCTGGAAATAGTAATAATAATGGCTTTACCCTTGTTTCGTCACTTTCGCCAAGCAGCGGCTATACGGTTTTTGCCTACATTAATCCTACCAATACTTCGGCGCGCCATGCCATCACGGGTGGCTCGGCATCTACGGCTCTGGAATATGATGTTTACAATGGCAAAATGAATTACTTGAACGAGTATTCTGGCACTGAACAGGCTACGGGAACTGGAACTATTTACACGACTAACTTCAGTTTGGTGGATGTGGCCGTCAATTCCTCGGGTGTTTCCTTCCGGCTCAATGGTGCGGCTGACGGCACCGCCGGTGGTGCGACGTTTGGCAACCCCATTACGCGTATAGGCAACAATGAAGGTGGCGGTGATGGATATGCTGGAAATATTGCTGAAATTGACATTTACAGCGGTGCTTTGACTTTCACCCAAATTACCAACATCGAGGCGCAATTGACGGCAAAATATGTTACCGCCAACAGCGTAGTAGTCGGGGCGGCCACAACCAGCCCGACCAACAACACCTATGCCGGAAATCCGATCACGATCAGTGCGCCGGTTCTCGGGGCGACGTCAACGACCGCGTATCAATGGCAGACGGATAATGGCAGCATTGGTGCCAGCTTCTCGAATATCAGCGGAGCGAATACCACCAACTATTTTGTGCTGAACACGACAAGCTTGAATGGACCTTACGAATATCAGTTGATCGTCACTCCGTTCGGCGGCACAGCAGTCACCAGCGCGCCGGTCACATTGACCGTGCAGCCGGCCAGCGCGCCGGTGGTGTTGGTGGATGCCACACCCGTTACGGCCACGGTTGGCGGCAATGCAACTTTCTCCGCCGCGTTCGTGGGGACGTTGCCAATCGGTGGATATCAATGGCAGGTCAGCCCAAATTCGGACGGCAGCGCGGCGGTCAACATTGCTGGCGCCACCAACACCACATTGGTGCTGAGCAATCTCCAGCTGGCCAACTCGGGCAATTATTACAGTCTTAAGGCAACGAATGCCGTTGCGCCTTATGTGGCCAACAGCAGCTGGGCGCAGTTGACCGTGCAACCATTGACTGCCTTGGTGCAACTGATTGCCACCAATTACAATCCAGGTAATGGCGTGTGGGCCGATTCCAGCGGCAACAACAACAACGCTTCATATACAGGGGGATCAAGCCCCGCTTTGGCTTCCTTTGTAACGCCTAACGGTGGATCGGCTGTGAACATTACTTCGGGTAGCGGCAGTTTTCTCCTTACTTCGTCACTTGATCCCAGCAGCGGCTACACTGTGTTTGCCTATTTGATGCCGACCAATAAATCAGGGCCACAAGCCCTTACTGGAGGTTCAGCTTCCGGAGCTTTGGAATATTCGGTTAAAAATGACAAACAGCATTACGCGGTAGAGTATGTTGCTGATATCGGCGACGGCGCAACGAATGTTTCCACCAACAGCTTCAGCCTGGTTGATCTGGCAGTTAATTCGTCCGGCGGAGCTTTTAGGTATAACAGATCGACTGACGGCACAAATGTGGCCGGTTCGACGTTCACTTCGCCCATCACACGCATTGGGAACAATGAAGGCAACGGCGATGGATTTGTAGGACAGATTGCTGAAATTGACATTTACAGCGGCGTTTTGAGCACCCTGCAAATCAGCAACATCGAGGCACAACTGACGACCAATTATGTCACCGCCAACAGCGTGACCGTCGAGCCGGCCAATGCCACCCCCACCAACAATACCTACGCCGGCAATTCAATCACGATTGGTGCGCCGGTTCTCGGGGCGACATCAACGACCACCTATCAGTGGCAGACGGATAATGGCAGCAGCGGTGCCAGCTTCTCGAATATCAGCGGAGCGAATACCACCAACTATTTTGTGCTGAACACGACAAGCTTGAATGGACCTTACGAATATCAGTTGATCGTCACTCCGTTCGGCGGCACAGCAGTCACCAGCGCGCCAGTCACATTGACCGTGCAGCCGGCAAGCGCACCGGTGGTGTTAATGGATACCACCCCCAATCCCGCCACGGCCACGGTTGGTGGCAACTTAAGCTTCTCAGCCTCATTCACGGGAACCTTGCCGATCAGCGGCTACCAATGGCAGGTCAGCCCGAATTCGGACGGCAGCGCGGCGGTCAACATTGCCGGCGCCACCAACACCACATTGGTGCTGAGCAATCTCCAACTGGCCAATTCGGGCAATTATTATAGTCTTCAGGCAACGAATGCCATCGCCCCTTATGTGGCCAACAGCAGCTGGGCGCAGTTGACCGTACAACCATTGACTGCCTTGGTGCAACTGATTGCCACCAATTACAATCCGATCACTGGCGTGTGGACCGATTATAGCGGCAACAACAACAATGCCACATACGGAGTAGTGCAGTCGGGCTCATTAGTCCTTCCTTCCTTGGTTTCCTCTGTCACACCGAACGGTTCCTCGGCAGTGAACATAACTGCCGGCAATGGCAGCTTTGTTTTAACTACGCCACTCGATGCAAGCAGCGGATACACGGTCTTTGCTTATATTGAGCCTTCCAGCACTTCAGGGCGAAATGCCATCACGGGAGGTTCGGCCCAATACGCGCTCGAATATGATGTTTACAATGGCAATCAGAATTACTTGAACGAGTATTCAGGAACTGAACAAGCTTCGGGAACCGGAACGATTCCCACCTCAAACTACAGCTTGATTGACTTGGCCGCTTCAAGTTCCGGCGTTTCCTTTAGACTCAATGCTGCATCTGACGGCACCTCGTCCGGTGCGACGTTTAGCCAACCTATCACCCGTATTGGCAACAATGAAGGTGGCGGTGATGGGCTCGTTGGGCAAGTTGCTGAAATCGACATCTACAACGGAGCGTTAAGTTCCATACAAATCACCAACATTGAGGCGCAGTTAATAGCTAGCTACGGTACTGCTGGCATTCCGCCCGTTGTGACGGGTCTGCAATTCACGGCCAAGCCGGTGATCTCCGGAACGAGCCTGACCATCTCGGCGACGAACACCGGGGCGGGAAGCATATATCTGCTGACCAGCACGAACATAGCGTTGCCGCTTAGCAGCTGGACGCCAATCTGGACAAATTCGACAAGTGGCAGCGGCAGTTTCACAACCAACCTGCTTAATACCGTGAACCCTGCGCTTGGCCGGCAGTTCTATATACTCGGCAGCACGAATTGACAGATACTATAAGTCGGCAAAAATCAGAGGGGTCGCCGCAGGACGACCCCTCTTTTTAATCCGGTGGAGAAATTAAAAGATGAAGAAGAAAAATTCAGGCGTCGTAGGTTTTACGCTGATTGAACTGCTGGNNCTCAAGCAGTGGGGAATCGCCATTACGATGTATGCCGGTGATTTTAGCGATCATTTCCCGGACGACAATATTGTGTATCCCTCCCCCAATTTTGGCACCAGTTGGGTGAGTCCAAATATGAACACCAATTTTTACCCGACATATTTATACAAAAACAACACCGGCAGCGCCACCACTGGACTGCGTAATCAAAATGATGTGATCTATTGTCCGACTGACACCTGGCATCGGGATTATGAGGCATCAACTGGACGTAATGATTTGATTGGATACCATTGGCTGCCTGCCCGGGCCGCCGACACCCGATATCTCAACGCATATGCACCATGGTATACCCGGACAAAATTGGGCCAAACATATCACAATGCCCCGGTCATGGCCGATTCAATCGAAACAGCGTCTGGCAGCTGGTATCAGTCCTATACCGGAACCTTCAATTATAACGGGCCGGGGTCGAATCACGCTGGCAAAGGCGGAGTGCCGATCGGCGGAAATTTTGTGTATGAGGATGGACATGTAGAATGGGTAAAGTTTGATGGGAATACCAGTTTAATTGCGATTTCCGCACTTAACGGCTCATCAGCATATTACGATGCACCTGTTGCTATTGGCACAGGCCCTTGGTGATAACAAATTCAAAACGGCCTTGGATTGAAAATTCCTAAAGTATTGCCTTTGTGATTCCATTGAAAGATTTCAAATTGTGCAGCAAATTGGCAAGTTCAATCGCAATCCACTGAAGCAGTCCTTTGCTAAAACTGACAAAAACCGTGCAAGCTTCATTGCTTATTCGCATTAATTTGACCATGGTCGCATTGGTATTGGCGATCTCGGCAAACAAAGTTTTCGGGCAGACCAATCTTCCTTCATCTCGAACAATCTCTTCAGGTCCATTTCAACCGACGTGGGGCTCGCTTGAAGCACAATATCATTGCCCTGAATGGTTCCAAGATGCCAAGTTTGGCATCTGGGCGGTCTATGGGCCTCAATGCGAAGCGGAGGATGGCGATTGGTATGCACGCGGAATGTATTTTCAAGGCAACCGCCAGAATAAATTCCACGTTGAACATTACGGGCCGCCGTCACAGTTCGGTTTCAAAGATGTCATCCACGAGTGGAAGGCGGAGAATTTTCATCCCGACGACCTGCTCGCCTTCTACAAACAATCCGGCGCGAAATATTTCATGGCGATGGCCAACCACCATGACAACTTTGACATGTTTGACTCGAAGTATCAGCCGTGGAACTCCGTCGCCATTGGGCCGCACAAGGACATCATCAGGATGTTTGCGAAGGCGGCGAAAAAGAACGGATTACGTTTCGCCGTGAGCGTTCACGCCTCACACACCTGGACCTGGTATGAACCGGCGCAGGGCGAGGACAGGACCGGCCCGCTCGCCGGCGTGCCTTACGACGGCAAATTGACGAAGGCAGACGGCAAGGGCAAATGGTGGGACGGGCTTGATCCGCAGGATCTCTACGCGCAAAACCATGTGCCCGGAAATCAAAGTGGCTGGGACTGGTGGAACTGGGATCCGGCCAAAGGCGCGACGATTCCCGATGCGGATTACATGCAAAAGTTTTTTCTTCGCACCAAACAACTATGGGATG
>PKZR01000120.1 GCA_003133815.1 Limisphaerales bacterium
TGCGGCCAGACCCAGTCCAGAGCATGTGAGTTTTGCCAGTAATAATTCGAACCAGTCACACCCTTCTCGATGGACGGATCGCCGCCGTTGTCCACGCCGTTCTGTCCGATGGAATAAAGCAGGAAGGTTCCGTCTGCATTTGGACGATAGCGCAACGGCTGTCCGTCCACCGGATCAAGCGGAACGGCAGGGGCAAATTCCGGCACCAGCGAATCCAAGTCCGGCGGATAATTCCCGTGTTTCAACTGATACCGTTTCAGGGCCATGGCGGTCATCACCACCTGTCTGGCGACTTCTGTTGCTTCCATTTTGCGGTGGACGGCACTCAAGCCGAGGATGTTTTGCGATAATATCGAATGCATGTCCACGCTGTTCATGTCGGACTGGTCATTGGCTGCTTTGACCTGTAACGATGCCATCTTTTTGCCTTGCGCGGTGACGGCGGCCTGAAACGAATGGTTCGTTTCAATCATTCGGCTGGTCTCACGCAGTATCTCATGACCCTTGAGCATCTTGAGTTCATCGGGATAAGACCACCAATACCGCCATTCAAACGAGACTGTCTCGGCCCGGATCTCATCAAAAAAAGACTTCTGCACTTTAAAACCGTTTACTTCAGATCCCATGTTCAAATATTCCTGGAACTTTGCGTTGGAATTGCGCCATTGCTCCGCCGTCATCCGGCTCATCACAGACTCCATCGCCAGCGCATTTTCTTCCGAGTGGATTAAATCCATATCCGCCCAGTCCTTCTGCAATTGGGTGAGCTGTTCATCGGTCACATTCGTTGACTGCAACAACTCCCAGTTTGCCGTCACCGTCATCTGCACAATCGCCATGGACACCAGCTCGGAGATCAGCAGCCGCTCACCGGCCATCGCCTTGGACAGCACCAGCATCGTGCGCAGGTTCGTGACCGCCGAGGCCGTGTCGCCGCGCTGCAAGTCGCACAGCACCGCCGTCCCCAGCCGTTGCGCCGCCCGTTTTGAATTGGCCAGAGACAGTTTATTCATGTCAAAACCGTCAAACCCGCCTGCGTAATTAAATTGAAAATCGAAAGCCGGCTTGTCAATGATCTGGTGGAGCAGGGCGTATCCACCGGCGTTCGCATCAACGGCGGCCGCAATCTTCTGCCATGAGACTGTGCCGCTAGAATCTCTGAAGTCCGGCTCCTGCGAACGGACCATCGCCTTTCCCGGCGCAACCGGCGTCATCCCATAAACATAATTGGTGTTAAAAAAACTTCCCTTCGTCTGGAGGGTTTCATTGAAAGCGGCATCGGCCTGGCGAAACGCATCCGCGCCGTTCTTCTCCGGCGGCAAGGGCGGGGGAATCACCTGCGCCAGATCCATTGGCACGCCCCTGGCCTTGAGTTCGGCGATATAAGAGTGCAGCGCCCAGCGCAATTGATAATGATGGATGACCGGAACAACGATGGCCGCAGCCAGCACCGCGCCAACCGTGATTCGGACTTTATTGCGGAGGTTCATTTCCCGACGGTATTTCCGCTTTTCGGCGATGTCCAGCGGTAATAATTCCATGCAGCACTACCCAAGTGAGCGCGCCCGTTCACGGGCGCAATCGGGCGAAGAGTTGATTTTTGGCAGACCCGGTCACAAGCCGTTGCCAAATTCTGATTCCGTCTTTTTGGCAAACTCCGAGCGTTCCGGGTGAAAGCAGAAATTAAGCAGATGGTATTGTTCCACGTATTTGCAGCCTTGCGGCCTGGGATTCAAGCATAAGCACAAACCATCACTTACACTGCTCAAGACGCGGCATTCAGTCGTGTCCGGCATACTGTCATTCTGGCCTGATACAAATATCCTTGCCATAAATTACTTGCCTTATTTCAGCGTCCACGCTTGCGCATGGTTTGTCAAATTTTTTTACGGATGCCAGGGGAGGTGGGGAATGTGGATTGGATTCCACACTTTCAGGGATGTTGGGTTGTCTTGATTGCTGGTAGGGAATCCGGCTTCTCGTCTTTTATATCCTAATAATCGCGCCGAACCTGCTCGATGAGTTTGCGATATACCTCGCCGTCATAATCCAGAAAGTGCGGATAACGGCTGTGCATGGTCTTGGGCCGCATCGCATGTTTGATGGGACACCAATAATGCTCCGTGCGCCATGCGATTTCCTGCACATAGCCGATGAGACCGTTTACATATTCGCGATAGGCGCAGTTGAACTTTTCAATGCCATTGATAGTAGCCAGATTCCAGCTGCCCATCACCTTGTTATCCAGCCCGGGCCGATTATTTCTTGGAAAGAAACGCGTCATAGCATTCCGGGCAAATCCCGTGCGTGGCTTCTCCCAGCATTTTCGTGGAGATGAACGGCAGTCTTTTCATTGCCTCCTCGATCTTCAACCAGACATTCAGCCCCACGGGAATCCTCTGGCACCAGGCGCATCTCCTCAACACCCCGTCGTGCCGCTGACATGCGGACTTGCCCGTCATGCCAAATACAAGCCCGGCATCCGCCGTGTTCCCGGCACCGGCCATTTCTCGTTGATGTTCCTGATTAAACATAATTACGGCTAATAACGGTCAATTAGCAAAAAACTGAAGCTGTTTCTGTGAATCTGAATACGTGGGTTGGCAAGGGTGGCAGTCTGCAAAACCCGGCGGGCAGGAAACCCCGCCTCAATTAATGGGTCAATCTAGTGCTAAAACACCGGCCAAACCGGAAAGCCGCAGTTTAGACCATCCGGCGATTAAATGGCGACCCGGAGCCGGCCGGAAATAACCCGTCGCCTGCCAAAAAACCGAAAAGGCGTCAATTTTGGTCAAAAAAACTCAAAAAATGGTGGAAAACGACCCTTTCCTAGTATTGAGATGACCGTTCTTAATACTAAGGACATGATTCTTTGTATTAAGGACGACGTTCTTAATATTGCGGACGACGCTCTTTGTATTAAGGACCACGTTCTTAATACTACGGACGACGATCTTTGTATTAAGAAAGCAGTTCTCAATACTACGGAATCATTTCTTGGAATTGGGAAATCGTTCCGCAAAATTGGGAAACAGGGGCGAAAACCCATGAAAATCGCCATAAAGTCTCTTTTTTTTCCTGACGGGAGGCTGGATGATCAAATATGCAAATCAATCAAGTTTTACCGCATTATTCCGATAGATAATCGTGCAAAATGGAAGGTTGCCAAGCGTAGCCCCCGCATCGGGCTGGATTCACGGACGAATCTTATGGTCATCAATACAAACGTAGCGGCTCAAACCACGGCGAGCCAGTTAAAGGTATCCTCCCAATTGCTCTCGCAATCCCTTGCCCGGCTCCTCGCCAGTCCGGCTCGGACCAACCCTGGGCTGAGAGATGGAAGAGCGGTGGGACGTGTGCGTCGTGGCGCTCAAGGGACAATTTGTCGAATTAATCCTACAAACTCGTTTGAAATTGTTTCAATCCATCGGCGATTTGGTGTTGCTGACCGATCCCAATCTCTAAGGAAAGGTCCTGGACGACTACCGAGATAGCGTTTACCCGCAATGGTCATTGTAGCCTGATTAAATTTATTTTTTGAGTCGTCTTGACCGTGTGCAATGCGATGACGAATTGCCGCGAAGTCATTTAACCTTGCAGAATTTGATTGAAATATTAGTTCATGTAAACCCAGGTTGAAAAATCTTTGTGATCTTTGAATGACTTTCGTCGTGTTGTGCCATAATAAAAAATCTCGCCCGCCATAAAGATATGCTTCGGCTGTAGTGATTTTTTTGTGGAAAACTATAGTTGTTGCTGGAGTTAATGGCCCGATTGAATTTGAATAGCCAGCAAGATATCTTATAAAAGATTGTTCAAGGGCATCTTCCCACGCGATAAAGATTCGCAAGAACGCCATTTCATAGGCTGCTTCGATTTTTGCTCTATGTAATAACCTGTATTGATCAGTCCCCGGCCTTGCAAGCGTTCGAAGCCGTTCAAATGTAATGGGGAGCTGAATAGAGGCTGCGATCTTCTCATTCAAATCTCGGCCAAAATCTGGCATTAGCCTTGGCATTATTTTCCAAAGGCACGTTCGTAAATGGTGTCAAATCGTATTTGGCGTTGTGGAAGCTTGTCTGTTGATTTCAAGCAAGCGTCCAAAAACTTGCTTGAAACATCTCCGTTGCCCTTCGCCTCTTTTCCCTGAGTGATCAATTCGGATAATTTCAAAAGTGCATCGCGGGCTGTTTGAATTTCGGCAGACGTGAGAGCTGTCTTTGATCGACCAGTTGTTTGGCCGGGGATGCCAAACAATCGGTGTGAAACCACCGCAAATAAGGAATAAAAGAAGGGCGAGCGGTGAAATTCTGTATCTATTAATTCGCTTTCTAATATTTTCTGGATTGCATCAATAACTGAACGAAAACGGCTTTCGATTTTAGACTGGTTTGGAAATTCAGCATCATAATCGCGATAAAAGTTTTCAATGGTATCCTTTTTATGTTGCATCCCACTCAAAAGAATTATGAGCAATTCACTTGTCAATTCGGCCTCACTCATCCGAGCAATTGCCGTCTCGCTAAAGATTCCATTTTGTCGCCAGAACTCTAAATGCTCGTAACCTAATTTATAAGCGGATCGTTTGAAGAAACCAAAATACTTACCGTTAAGGAGTTCCTGTCTGTTCAAAGGGATAGAATATGTGTTAACACGCGCAAATATTTCCAAAACCTCTACGTCGCTAATTCCATGAAAAACTTCACAGACAAAAGGAAATTCTCGAATTAAATTCTGTTTCTCGGCGGACAGCTTCTCAAATCTTGCTGCTCCATGCTCTGCGGCTTGTGGCTTTGATAAAGAAAATTTGCCGTCTATAAATCCCAAAACCGCAGAAATTCTTTGTTGCCCATCAACAACTTCTCTAACGACTTTGTTTTTTTCTTTGGATTGTGCAACTCTTAAAAAAATAGGCGGCACGGGCATCCGTTTGAGGAGCGTATCAATCAAATAAGACTTTTTCTGTGTGCTCCAAACTTCTCTTCGCTGAAATTTTGGTTGAATAGCTAAAGTCCCACCGGCCTGCCAATCTTGAAAATCGTAAGGCGTGTATTCGCATCGACCCGGTTTATTCATAAGGCGATTTTAAGTGTTCCGTTTCATTCAGCAATACAAATGCAGCCTACGGATTACAACTTCAAATCATCATCCGTCACCGCACCGAGCGAGGCGCTCGTGACGTGGGCGGCGTATTTGGCCAGCACGCCGCGCGTGTAGCGGGGTGCGGGCTTCTTCCACGCCTTGCGTCGGGCGGCCAGTTCCTTCGCCGGAATGGCCAGCGTCAACTCCCGTTTCTCGGCGTCAATGCGGATGGGGTCGCCATTCTTCACGAGCGCAATCGTCCCGCCCACATAAGCCTCCGGCGTGATGTGTCCGACCACGAAGCCGTGGCTGCCGCCGCTGAACCGTCCGTCGGTGATGAGCGCCACGTCTTTGCCGAGGCCCTTGCCCATGATGGCGGAAGTCGGCGAAAGCATTTCCCTCATGCCGGGTCCGCCCTTCGGCCCTTCGTAGCGAATGACGATGACGTGGCCTTTCTTGACCGTGCCGTTGAGAATGGCTTTCATCGCCTTCTCCTCGGATTCAAACACGATGGCCTTGCCNNGCAGGATGACCAGATGGCTGTCCTTCTTGATCGGATTATCGAAGCCGTGAATGATGGTCTGCGTGGCCGGATACGGTTTCACGTTGGCCAGCGTCTGCGCCATGGTTTCGCCGGTGACGGTGAGGGCGTCGCCGTGGAGAAGGCCCTTGTCGAGCAGCATTTTCATCAGCGGCCGGATGCCGCCAATGGCGACGACTTCGCACATCAAATGTTTTCCGCTCGGCTTCAAATCCGCGAGAACGGGCACGTGTTTGCCGATGCGCGTGAAATCGTCAATGGTCAGCTTCACCTTCGCGGCGTGCGAGATGGCAAGCAGGTGCAGCACGGCGTTCGTGGAACCGCCCAGCGCGATGACCACGGTGATGGCGTTCTCAAAGGCTTTCTTGGTGAGGATGTCGAGCGGCTTGATGCCAATCTGCAACATTTTCACGACGCACGCGCCGGCGCGGCGGCTATCGTCCAGCTTCGCGGGTGAAATGGCGTTTTGCGCGGAGCTGTTTGGCAGACTCATGCCGAGAGCTTCGATGGCGCTGGCCATGGTGTTGGCGGTATACATGCCGCCGCAGGAACCGGCGCCGGGAATGGCGCATTGCTCGACGGCTTTGAATTCAGCGTCGGAAATTTTATTGTTCGCGTGCGCGCCGATGGCTTCGAAAACGGAGACCACGTCGAGCTTGCGCTGCGCCGGATCGCCGGTGATGCAGCCGGGCAAAATCGTGCCGCCATAAACGAACACGGCGGGGCGGTTCATGCGCGCGATGCAGATAAGCGCGCCGGGCATGTTTTTGTCGCAGCCACCGATGGCCACGTAGCCGTCCATGCCGGCGCAGCCCACGACGGTTTCAATCGAATCGGCGATGACTTCGCGAGAGACGAGCGAATACTTCATGCCCTCGCTGCCCATCGAGATGCCGTCGGAAATGGTGATGGTNNTTGTCGATGTGCATGTTGCACGGCGTGACATTGCTCCAGGTGGAAGCGATGCCGATGATGGGCTTCTTGAAATCTTCCTCCGTGAAACCAACGGGATAAAGCATGGCGCGTGCGGCGGCGCGTTCCGGGCCGTCCACGAGGATGCTGGAAAAGGGACGCAATGAGTCAGCGGACTTGTTTTTCTTCATGGGGAAATGTTGCCAAAAAGAAGGAGTGGCGGCAAGGTGCTTGCGCACGGCCACCGTTTTGAATTGAAAAGCGGGATGCGTTCGGCCACATTGGCGC
>PKZR01000420.1 GCA_003133815.1 Limisphaerales bacterium
CATTGGCCGCATCCACCTGAACCACCTTGGCGTCAATCGTTCCTGCGCTCGTGACCAGACGAACTTTCGACGCGCCTTCAATAACGTGCGCACAAGTGATAAGGAATCCATTTTCCGATATGAAAAATCCCGTGCCTGTAGCCTTTGGACTTTCTCCTGAAATGGGATTGTCTGAACTTGAATCCGGTGTTTCTTTTCGAGAAACAAATGCTGCCGAAAGTCGTTGCGCCTCGGCAACATCTTCAGGAGTAATTTCCTTTAATTTGACCATGGCATTTCGGCATAACGCGCCAACATGATCGTGTTCGTTATCTTCGCCATTTGCCGAGGCGATGTTATACCATTTATAAGCTTCAACTTTGTTCTTCGAAACTCCATGTCCTTGATCGTAATCCACACCAAGATTAAATTGAGCTCCCCAGCTTCCCTGATCTGCGGCTCTATGATACCACTTGGCCGCTTCGACATAAGCCGTCATCGAAACATCCAACGCGCATCGCCGTCCGTCCCTTGCTGCGGCCGGGGACGGCCACACTCCGCCGTTAATTTTGTAGGAGTCGAGGTGACGAGACTCAAATCAAAATCAGAGCCTCCTCACGTCGTCCTACAATTTCAGCGCCGGAGGCGCGGCAGATAGTAGCCCACGGTGAAACCGTGGGTCTCGGTCATCCAGCGGCCAAAGCCCCGGCAGGGGCGGCAGAAAACCAACCGGCGCAAATCTCTTTCGCCCTATCCGGGGCTTGATTCAATCTGGTTCGTTCACCCACGGTTTCACCGTGGGCTACTTTCTTCCGTCGCTCCGCGACTGCCAAACGTCCATCCCAAAATAAAAAAGCGGCCTCCGTTTCCAGAGGCCGCTTGCGTTATTGCATCAATTCATCATCCCGGCAACGGACGGTCGGGTGGCAGGAGGAAGGTCTTGCGGATGGTGGCGACGCCGGCGGTGCGATACGGGAACGCCTGCTCTGCGGCGAGTTGCACCTGATGACGCAATCCGGCCAGCGTGCCGATGTTTGCAATGATGGCGTTGAGCGCACCGGTATTTTCGTTGTGCTGGTTGGTGGGCGCATTGATGCCCGCCGCGTAGGTCGTGACGGCATTTGTCAGCGCCGTGATTTGCGCAGCGCCGATGCCGGGCAAAACATCCTGCGGCGCGGTGGCGGGCGCGCCGGCCACCAGCCGGTCGCGGATGGCGATGGCGGCGGTCTGGACTTCGTGGAGGTTGTCGTGCGCAAGGTTCTCGCCGATGAAATAGGCCTGGCGCAATTTTTCCGTGTCACCGGTGAACTTGCGCTTGGCGGCGGTCTGGATGGGTGCGATGACGGCCATCAGCGCGTCGCGGGCGGTGATTTCCTGCGCGGTCATTTCGTTTTTGACGGCGCGTGTGCCGGTGAGCTTGCCGATGGATTTTTCGATGTTGTCGGCGAGCGAGTTGATCTGTCCGGGCAGGGTGGTGTCGAGTTCCACGGCGGCCAGCGGGGCGGTGTTGGCCGGGNNTTATACGGATGTTTAGGGGGCAAATCGGGGTGGCCGGACGCGGGCAACGGATGTTCGGACAGAATTGCGCAAAGGTCGGACAGAATAGTCCGAAGATCGGACAGAACTGCGCGAGGGCCGGACAGAATAGTCCAAAGGTCGGACAGACTTGCGTGAAGATCGGACAGAACTGCGCAAAGGTCGGGCAGAATAGTCCGAAGGTCGGACAGAATGGTCCGATGATCGGGCAGAATTGCGCGAAGACCGGGCGGTGCGGACGGATGGCGCAGCCATCCGCTTTGACTACTTATTGATCCGTGACCATGTCGTAGATTTCCAGCACGTCGCCCTTCTCGCCCTTGATGGATGCCGTCAATGGTGTTGGCGAACGCGATCTGCATGTTGTTGTGCATATGCACGCCCACTTCCTTGCCGGACGACTTGCAGTAATGGAGATTGTCACTGAATCCAGCCGGTAATGGACAGAACAAATTTGCCATTTATGCGCGCTTATACTTGGGCCGTGCGGTCACTTGCGGAAGAAATCCTTGATGACTTCCACCACGCGCAGGATTTGCGCGTCGGTCAGTTCGGGGAAAATCGGCAGGCTCAAGACTTCGCGCGCGGCTCTTTCGGCGACGGGGAAATCGCCGGGCTTGTGGCCGAGGCTCGCGTAGGCTTTTTGCAGGTGGAGCGGAATCGGGTAATGCACGGCGTTGCCGACGCCGTTGTCGTCGAGGTATTTTTTCAATTCGTCGCGGCGCGGATGGCGNNTTCGGCGTAGCGCTTCGCGACGCGGCGGCGCGCGTCAGTCCATTTTTGCAGATGCTTCAGTTTCACGCCCAGCACCGCGCCTTGAAAACCTTCCATGCGGTAATTATAGCCGACTTCGTCGTGATGATAGGGGACGGTCGAGCCGTGGACGCGCAAGGATTTCGCGCGCGCGGCAAACGCGGGATTGTTCGTGACGAGCGCGCCGCCTTCGCCGCACGCGCCGAGATTTTTGCCGGGATAAAAACTGAAGCAGGACATATCGCCGAGCGCGCCCACCATTTTGCCTTTGTATTTCGCGCTGACGGATTGCGCTGCGTCCTCGACGAGCGGCAATTTATGTTTGCGGCAAATTTCCGAAATCGTGTCTACGTCAAACGGATGACCGTAGAGATGAACCGGCAAAACGGCCTTGGTTTTTGGCGTGATGGCTTTTTCGATCAATTTCGGGTCGAGGCAGAAAGTGTCGTCGTCAATGTCCACATAAACCGGTTTCGCGCCGCAATAGGAAATCGCCCAGCTTGTGGCGATGAACGTGTAGGGCGTGGTGATGACTTCGTCGCCCGGCCCGNNTCGAGGTAGGGAATTTTGTCGGCCATGATGCTCAAGAGGATAATTTGTCCGGGCGGATTTGAACAGCCTCAAACTTTGGGGGCAGTCCGTCGGATTAAAACCCATGGCCGTTGGCAAACCTTTCTCTGACAGTTGAATCATGTTTGCAAAGGTGCTTTGGGTAAATTGCCTCCAAAGAGGTGCTTCGCGAGGGAAACGTCGAGGGTCGCAAGGGCTCGTGAGGCGTTTGAAAGGGAAAAATAGGCCTTTGAACCGGCTCCATTGCCGCGCTCGAGACCTCCCGAGGCCTCGACGAGGGGTAAATTGCCCTTTTGACGGCCTCGTGAGGCCTCGCAACCGCCTCCGTTGCCCATTCAAAGGTCAAAAGAGCCCTCGCCGAGGGCTCCTGACCCCTCCGCGAGGGCTGTGTTTCCCTCGGAAAGCTCCTCGTTTCCCTACGCAACCACCTTTTTTGCAGCAGGCTGCGGTGGTTTTGTGCTCGTACGGCCAGGATACCGCGTGGCCAGGTCGTCGTGGATGTCGCCGGCGCTGGTTTTGCCCCGTTTGGCGGCGTCGGCGGTGCTGTTGTAATAGGCCAGGTCGGCCATCATCATCTCATTGCCCACCACATCGTAGGTGTCCACGGATTTGGAGGCCAGGAGCTGCATCTGCGGCATGAATTTGCTGAACTGATCACGCAACGCCCGGTCTTTGAGCACTTCGGCGGGATCGACGTAGCCGGGAATGAACTCCGGGTTGCTGGCCATGTAATTGGCGCACTTCTCGTCGAACGCCACCGACTTGTCGCCGAGCATCACGTTGTTGTCGCCCACGGCACGGCTGATGAGAAACGGCAACAGCGCTTCCAGGGCGGTGAGGTGGCCGAGGATGTCCTCGACATTCTGGTCGGTGAGCACGGCGGAGACTTGATTATCGTTTGCCATAATTTTACTTCGGTTGAATTGTGGCCGTCCTGTTCCATCGCTTGACCAACCGGGTCAACGTCCCGGACGGATGCAGCCACGCAGAGGATCCAACCACATCAGCCGCCCGCTTTCTATGCAACAGTAGTTGCGCTTTTCGCAGACGTCCGGCCAGAGCGCCGCCCGCTGTTGCGCCCGGCGGAACAGTTCGTCCGGCGTCACGCCCAGCGCCCGGCCCAGCCGCACCACCAGCGACGCCGACGGCCCGCGCTGATGCATTTCGAAATAGCACAACCCCTGACGCGAGAGGTGGGCCTCCTTGGCCAGCTCGCCCGCATTCCAGCCGCGCGCTTCGCGCAGTTCGCGGATGACGCCCGCCAGCGCCAGAATGATCGGTTCCCGGATGCTGCGCTTGATGGGTTTGAAATTCGGCGGGGGCGTTGGATTTTGGCGTTGGATTTTCATAAAGCGTCCCGGAGGAAAAGCGGTGGAGGTCCACCGCACTCCAAAACCTTCGGCGACCCGGACACCACCGGTTCCCGCGCCAGCGTCCTGGACTGCGGCAGCCCCCTGCCGCTTTTGGAAATGGGCGCGGTCAGGTTCATGGCTGGTTGGTTGCACTGCCGGAATCTTTCACCGTCACCGTTGTCAGATGGCCGGACTGGAGCGAGACGTTGAGGAACTCGACCCATTGATACTTGCGCCGCTGCAGCCGGAATTCTTGGATGCGCGCGAAGTCGTTGGAGGACACCAGCAGCGTTGCGCCGGTCTGATTGTTGTCGCCAGCGTGCGACGAGTTTTCCTGAATTGGAATGACTTTGCCGTTGCCATCCACATACGCCATGCGCGACTCCCAATCGGTGTTTTTGGAATAGGTGCAGCCCACCGCCACATCGCCACTTTTTCCGGCTACAGCCTGATAGGTCGCGTTCCAATCACCATCGGCGGAGCCGCTGCCCCCCAAGCCAGAACGCAAGGTGGTGGCGGTTTCCCAAGGGCCGTTGGCGACGCCTACGGAAATATTCATCGTCACGGCGTTGCTCGGACAGACAATGATTTGGCCGAAATAGCCATCCGGCGTCCGCTTGTCCGGAGCCGCCCAGCCGGAGCTTGCGGGTTGCGCGCCCGATTCCTCGTTGATGCGGCAAACCGGAATGGAAATGCCCTCGGCACTTTCGTTGCGGATGTGAAATACGATTTTCTTGACCGCCATGTCAGCCGACCATTGGCCGATCTGGAAGTTTCCGGTCGGGAATGGCTCGGCGGAAGGCTGGCCGTTGGGCAGCCAGCAGACCGGGTTTGTCCACGGCAGATTGCCGACGGCTACCAGTTCCACTTCGGCTTGGTTCAACCGCGCCACGAACGGCGGGCCACTCAAAGTGCGCGACGGGCCGGAGGAGAAATTTTGCGCGGCGGCGGCTGGCACCGCCTGTTCTGTTAAATTGCCGAGATCAAAAACAATCACGAGATAGTGCGCCGTTTTGTCGTTGCTAACGAAGGGAACCAGAAACGCCTGCGCGATGCCGGATGGCGGCGCACTTCCGTCGTAGAGAATTTTGGACAGCACGGGATTCGGATTGTTGTTGGCCCGGTATTGAAATTGGCACTCGATTCTGGCCTTTAGAATTCCGCCTTGGCGTTGAAGCTTTACCAGGCCACCGCCAGCCGTTCCAGCGGAGAGCGTGCGGTCGGCAAAGCCATGCGCCCAGCCAATGGCCGTGCCGGGCGAGCTATCATTTTGTTGCAGAGAAATGTTGCGTCTTTCGTCCACCAGCAAACCGGGTTTTGCTTCCATGCCAGCAAGCAAGGCTCCGAGCGTGTCGGATTTGATCATGGCCATTTGCGAATCGGTCTTGGTGAACACGCCATTGGTCGAAGCCGCCGTCACCTGCGCCTCAACCAACTCGGGCTTGACGTTCGACTCCACGCCGCCCTGCCGCTGCTCGACGGGAATGAGTCTGTCCACCAAAGCCGCATCCGCCAGCAATATGCGGTAATGGAAATCGGCGGTCGTTGACCGTGATGCTGAAAATATTTTTGACCGCGCAATTTCCTCGTTGATGCTTCTCAAGAGTTCCGAAGTGCCGGAGAGATGCAGAATCATCTTGTTCATCAGGACGGCGAGCAGGATGAATGTCACCAAAACAACTGCCATCCTTAAAACATTCCGCTGTTTGAAAGAAAACAATTTAACCTGTCCGGCAGTGTAGCCGTGTTCTTTGGCCCAAACCGTCGAATACAGGAAACGCCTTTGAAGCCTAAACCACGGCGGCAAGCTGGCGAAAAAAAGCGCCACGATGACCGAGGCCACAATCCAACAACCAGGCGCTGAAAACGATTTAATCAGCCAAAAGTTGCCAAAAGCTACCGCGACCACCCAGCCGCCCCATAAGAGTCCGTAGAGCGCGGCTTCACTTCGTTCCTCTTTCGTCAGGTGCGCGGAAATCTCATGCACTTCCGGCGATGCCAGCGGTGAAGCCAGCCATGAACTTTTGCCAGCAGGTTTTCCGCTTTCGGCGTGAGCCTCCTCACGTCGGCTGCCGCCGGAATCAGCAGGCGCGACGCCCGTCCCACCCTGATTCACCGCGCGCCAGACGCGGCGGATGATGAGCCAATCCACGTAGAGTAAAACGAATGGAACTAAGCAAAAGAGGAAAAAATCCTCAACTGCAACGTGATAACCGACAGTTATCCCATCTGCGAGACCTGCTGCGTGTGAAATGCGAAAATATGGCAGATCTCCGATAAGAGCGATGACTCGGTAAAATAAAACGAACATCAGTGAATCCAACGCCAACAATGGAAACACTAACGAGTCAAATACCGCCAGCCAGAGGCCATGCAGTTTCCCCGCCGAGCGGCGGATTTGCGAGACGGCCACCCAGCCGAGAACAGTTACACCAATAATTCCAGTCCATCCAATCGGGCCGGTAACGTAGCGATTGAAGTGAACGAATGCGCGCCACCACCAGATTGTCGTTGAACCTTTATTGAACACCGTGGTCGCGGTAGCGACGGTGACGAAGAAGATGGCGAATGCCAGCAGGGCCGTCGCAGCCCACGCCGCCCCCACGATGGCCGTGCGCGAGAAGCGCGGCTCGACTGGTGGAACATTCGTGCCGCTCGCATCCTCGCCGGTTGATTTCAGCCCCGTATGCCGGAGTGAAATGGAGCGCGCAATATAAACGACGAACAGCGCGAGCGCGGGCACCAGCAGAAACGCCCCGATTATCAGGCCGACATCCATCAACGAAGATCCGGCGGCTCCGCGTTGTGGCACCAGAAGAAACTTGGCGAGCAGCGGCAGGATGGCGACCAAGGGCACCGCCAGCCAGAGTAGCGTCCACCAAGTTTTTACCGGCACAATGGTCGGCACCTGCGTGATGGGCACTTCGCGTCCGCTGGCAGATTTCACCGCCTGCTGAATGGCCGTCAACCATTCAGCCGCGTGCAACCGCGTATCACCAGGCGAGCGAAATACGGAGCTTCCGGCCAGAAAAACCAGATGACGCCGCTGGCCCGCCTCGTCGAAAGCCACCGAAGCGTAACGATGCGGCCCAGGGCTAAACCAAAAAGGCATAGCGGCTTCACCCAGTCCGCGAATATCCGTCAATGGTATGGAACGCTGCTTGTAGCCGGAGGAGATGACGAGGCGATCCGCATACAAGGCCACCTCGCCCATGGTCGGATATTTCACATTCGCTCCAGTAGATTCTTGCACAGCCAAACGCGCACGCTCTGATTTCAACATTGCAAGAGACGGGCGGCTCGAATCAGGCGTGGCCGCAATTGTTTCCACGCAGGTTTTCACTTCGCTGACTTGCTGGTAGCGGAGTTCGGGATTTTTTTCCAGCGCGCGCAAGACGATTTCATCCAGCCGCACGTCTATCTGGACTTTCTTGGACGGCGCTTCGATTTTCTTGCCGGGCAGTTCGCCGGTNNAGCATCTGGTAAAACACAACACCCAAGGCGTAAATGTCCGCGCGATGATCCACCTCGCCCGGCGCGTGAATTTGCTCGGGCGACATATATTGCGGCGTGCCCATTACCTTGCCGGCGTCGGTGAGCACCGGCGTCTCCTCACCCGGCTGCGCCACCCTCTCCCCATCGGATGGGGAGAGGGACGGGGTGAGGGGCGCGTCTGTGCCCACAATCTTCGCCAGCCCGAAATCCGCCACCTTCACGCGGCCGCGGCGGTCGAGCAGAATGTTTTCCGGCTTGATGTCGCGGTGGACGATGCCCTGGTCGTGCGCGAACTGCAGCGCGTCGCAAATCTGCGGCACGATGGCCAGGGCCTCGCGCGGGGCGACCCGGCTGTTTTGCAGCAACTGCCGCAGGTTCACGCCGTCCACAAATTCCATGAGAAAATAAAAGAGGCGCGGGGCGGCGAGTGCAGGACTTGCGGAGACAGCATTATCCACGCTTCCGAATTCATACAGAGTTACGATGCCGGGATGATTAAGCTTCGCCAGCGCCTTGGCCTCACGGGCGAAGCGCCCGGCAAACGCAGGTTCGTCACCAATGCCGGGCGGAAGGATTTTCAAAGCGACAATGCGGTCGAGCTCTTTTTGCCGGACTTTATAGACCGCGCCCATGCCGCCCTTGCCGATGAGTTCGAGAATTTCCAGTTGCGGAAAAATGCCGGCCAGTTCGGCAATCGTGGGTGGCACGAACGCTTTTTGTTTCGCGTCGATGATGGTGTCCGACGCCGCGCCCATTTTGAGCAGGCAGGCAGGACAAAGCCCGGCGAGCGCGCCGGAGGGCAGTGGCGTGCCGCATTGCGGACATTTGTTTGCTTCGGGCATTGGCGCATTCAGTTTTACCGTGTCCATGCCCGCTTCAGAAGCAAAACCTGAAGGATGTTACAAATTATTTTGGAACGCCGGACACCGCAC